>JBKPRV010000136.1:0-6838 GCA_046734715.1 Actinomycetota bacterium
CCCGCTCGATCCCGAACCGCTCCCGGATCAACGCGAACACCTCGGCCTGCTTCACCGTGTCGATCCCCAGATCCGCCTCCAGATCCAGGTCCAGGTCCAACATGTCCGGCGGGTAGCCCGTCTTGTCCGCCACCACCGCCAGCACCTCGGCCTCCACATCCAGCCCCGGCTCCGGCTCCACCACCGGCTCCGGCTCGGGCTCCGGTTCGGGCACCGTCACAGGCTCCGGCTCGGCTGCGACGGCCGGCACGGGGACGGGCTCGGCCGGGGTCGCCGCTGGTGTGTCCGCCACGCGGAGCCGCCGCTGGACCGTCTCCAGGCGGGCGTCGGGGCTGCCGCCGATCGTCGCCAGCCACCGCCGCCAGGCGGCGGGGTCGACGATCCGGTACTCGTAGCCAAGCTCGGCCGGGCTCCGGCGCAGGCCGTCGGGCACGGGGGTCCGGTGCAGCAGCACCATGCCGATCTGCGATCCGAACCCGGCGGCCAGCCGCAGTGCGTAGTCGACCGGGTAGGCGCCGCCGATCGAGAGGTTGAGCTTCCCGAGCGACGGGTCGACCTCCTTGAAGTTGGGCACCGGAGGGACGATGCCGGTCTCCAGTGCCTTGACCGCCACCACGTCCTCGATGCCGACACCCATCGGGTGCCCGGTGAACCCCTTGGTGTTGGCGATGACCACCCGGTCGGCGTCGCCGCCGAACACCGCCCGCAGGGCGCTGATCTCGGCCTGGGCGCTGCCGCCCCGGGCGGGCGTGTATGTCTCGTGGGAGACGAACACCGTCCCGGGCGCCATGGCGTGGCGGTCGACCCCGCGTGCCTCGGCCCCCGCCACCAGGTGCTCCATGACGGCCGAGATGTGCTCGACGTCCAGCTTGGTGCCGTGGAAGGCACTGTTGGCGGTGACGGTGGCCAGCACCTCGCAGATGGGCTGCACGCCGCGCTCACGGGCCGCCTCGGCCGACTCGACCACGATGCCGGCCGCGCCCATCCCGAGAATCATCCCGTGGCGGCGGTTGTCGAAGGGGACGGCGGCGTCCTCGACCGCCTCGTCGGTCGCCGCCGCGCCGGTCGCCAGGAAGCCGGCGCCCATCCACTCGAGCAGCGTGTCGGACGTGACGTCGTCGGCGCCGACGATCACGACCCGGCGGCAGCGGCCGGCGCGGATCCAGTCCTCGGCCAGGGCGATGGCCTGGGTCGTGCTGGCACAGGCGGCGTTGACCTGCGTATTGGGCCCGCGGGCCCCGATGATCTCGGCGAACTGCGCATGGCCCATCGCCAGCACGCGGAACAGGAAGCGGCGGTCGAACTCGAACGGCTCGGCCGCGATCGTCGCCTCGATCCCGGCGATGCGCCGGTCGATCTCAGCGGCGGCCTCGCCGCCGTCGGCGCGGGAGCGGATCGGCAGCAACGCGGCCAGCTCCTCGCGGCGGGCGCGGTCGGCGACGTAGCGCTCGATGTCCCGGGCGAACTCCCCGTAGCCGGGGAAGGCCGAGGCGAAGATCACGCCGGTGTCGTCGCGCAGGCCGTCGGGGAGGCCCCAGCGATCGGGGAGCTCCGTGCCGAGGGTGGTGGTCTTGTACCGGAGCACCAGCGGGATGCCGGCGTCGCGCAGGGCGTCGAAGCCGGCGCCGATGGCCAGCCGGGTGCAGCGGTCCAGCGCCTTGTCGCGGTCGGCGTCGACGCCGAACTCGCTCGCCAGGTCGAACGCACCGGCCCGGGCCGCCAGCTTGATCACGTCGTCAGGGCTGTCGATGGCGTCGAAGCGGGCGCCGTCCTCGCTCTTGACCAGCCGGGTGATGTGCTTGTCGGCCATGGCCTCACGCAGGGACCGGGGGATCAGGCCGATGAACTGCTCCCCCCCGAGGATGCGGGCGAGGTTGGCGTCGTCGAAGACCCGCTCGGTGCCGGGCAGGCCCAGCGCCGCACCCGTGATGACCACCGGCTCGGTCGAACCGGCCTCGACCGGGAGGGGCGAAGGCGTGGGCGCAGGCCCTTCCCAGACCGACCGGCTCCGGTCGAGGAACTCGGCCAACATGTGTCCGAGCTCGCGGTAGCGGTCCTCGGGCAGCGTCGCGACCGTCGTCGCCGCGACGGCCGGCGTCGCCACGGTCGGCGTCGCCGCGGCGGCCACCGGCTCGGGCGGGGTCACCTCGACGGCTGCGGCGGCCGGCGCCTCGGCGGGAGCGCCGAGGCCGGCGGCGTAGAGGCCGCACAGCGCCTGGTTGAACGACACCGCGTCCCCCTGCTTGGGATGGTTGGTGAACAGCGCCAGCACATCGTCGTGCGCGCCGCCCAGCGCGTCCTCGACGAACCCGTGGAGGGCCTTCTTGGGGCCCACCTCGACGAACACGCGGGCACCTTGCGCGTACAGGGTGTCGAGGCCTTTCACGAACTGCACGGGCGACGCGACCTGGCGGGCGAGGATGTCGAGCATCCTGTCCTGGACGCCCGGTCCCATCGGGTACAGCTCACCGTCGACGTTGGCGACGATCGGCAGGGTCGGGGCCTTGAGGTCGAGGCGCACCAGCGTGCGGCGCAGCGGCTCGCTGGCCGGTGCCACGATCGAGGTGTGGAACGCGTGGCTGACCGGCAGCCGGATGGCGGTGTGACCGGCATCGCCGAACGCGGTGATGGCGGCCTCGACCGCGGCGGTGGCGCCGCCGATCACCGCCTGGCTCGTGCTGTTCACGTTGGCGATGACCACGTAGCCGTCCACCGAGGCGACGACGCGCTCGATCTCCGCGAGCGGGGCGAGGACGGCCGCCATGGCACCGTTGTCCTCCATCGTGAGGTTGGCCATCTCGCTGCCGCGGGCGCTCACCGCCTCCAAAGCGGCCTCGAACGTCAGGGCGCCGGCGGCCACCAGTGCGCCGTACTCACCCAGGCTGTGGCCCATGACCATGTGCGGCGTGACGCCGTAGGCGGCCAGCAGGCGGGTCAGCGCGATGTCGGTCGCCAGCACGGCGGGCTGGGTGATCTCGGTCTGCAGGAGCTGCTGCTCCAGCCGGGCCACCGCGTCGGCGTCGGCGCCGTCGATGAAGATGAACTCGCTGAGCGGCCGGCCCAGCAGCGGTGTCATCACCCGGTCCGCCTGGGCGAACGTGTCGGCGACCACCGGTTCGGTCTCTCGCAGGCCCTTCAGCATGTTGACGTACTGCGATCCCTGGCCGGTGTAGAGGAAGGCCACCTTGCCCGGGCGCCCTCGCCCGAGGAACACCCCCCTCGCCCGCAACGCCCGCCACATCGCCGGGATGCCCCTCTCCAGCGCCTCGGCCGCCCGGTTGGCCTTGTCGGCCAGCTCGGCGGCGTCGCCGTAGTCGAGGGCCACCCGCACCGCCGCGCCGAGGTCGGCGGCGGCGGGCGGGCCGAGGGGAGGTGCCTCACCCGCCGCCGCGTCCTCGGCGAGCGCGCGCAGCCGGGCGGCGAGTCCGGCGTCGTCGGCGGAGCCGGCGACGAGCGCGCCCCGCAGCGGGGCCTTGCCCGCGACGGGCACGGCCTCGATCGGTGCGGTCGCAACGTCGATGCCCGCGAACGAGACCGCCGTGGTGCCCTTGCTGTGGTGGCGACCGGGGACGTGCTCTTCGAGCACGGCGTGGAAGTTCGTGCCGCCGAAGCCGAAGGCGCTGACGCCGGCCCGGCGGATCCCGCCGGGGGGCTCGTCCCACGGCCGCAGCTCCGTGTTGACCCGGAACGGCGACCGGGCGAAGTCGATGTTCGGGTTGAGCTCCTCGGCGTGGATGCTCGCCGGCAGCACCTGGTGGTGCAGCGCCATGGCCGCCTTGAACAGGCCGGCCGTCCCGGCCGCGCCCTTCAGGTGGCCGATGTTCGACTTCACCGAGCCGAGCGCGATCGAGCCGGCGGGGACGCCGTCGCGGCCGAACACGTCGCTCAGGGCCTCCACCTCGACGACGTCGCCGACGGCCGTCGACGTGCCGTGGCCCTCGACGAGCGAGCAGGTCGAGGGCGCCACGCCCGCCAGCTGCCAGGCCCGCTCGACCGCGAGCCGCTGGCCCACGGGGTTGGGCGCGGTGATGCCCTTGCCCCGCCCGTCGCTCGATCCGGCGATGCCGAGGAGCACGGCGTAGATGCGGTCGCCGTCGCGCTCCGCGTCCGCCAGCCGCTTGAGCAGGAACAGGGTGCCGCCCTCGCCCATCACGAAGCCGTCGGCGCCGTTGGCGTAGGGGCGGGTGCCCGTGGCCGACAGCGCCCCGATCTTGCAGAACTTCACGTAGGTGGGGGCACCCATGTTGCGGTCGACGCCGCCGGTCAGCACCGCGTCGTACTCGCAGTTGACCAGCCCCTCGACGGACGCGGCCATGGCGGCCAGCCCGGACGCGCAGGCCGCGTCGGTGACGTAGCTCGGGCCGCGCAGGTTGAAGAGGTTGGCGACGCGGCCCGCGATGATGTTGGCCAGCTCGCCCGGCATGGTGTCCTCGGTGATGGCGGGGATGGCGGCCCGCACGCCGTCGCCCGTCTCGTCCAGGATCGCCTCCCGCACGTCCTTGGACAGCGCTCCGAACGTCGCCGATCGCTCCAGCTGGCGGGCGAACTCGGGAAAGTTGACCCGCAGCGCGGTCAGGTAGTGGCGCTCCCCGGCCATGGCGTTGCCGATCACGACCGCCGTGCGCTCGGTGTCGAGCGGGCGCTCGGGCCAGCCGTAGTCGGACAGCGCGGCCCTCGCCAGGTTGACCGCCCACTTCTGGGCGTCATCCATGGCGTCGCCCACCCGGGGCGGGACCGGCAGCTTCCAGCCCAGGGGGTCCCACTCGAAGGACCGCACCCAGCCGCCGATCTTCGAATAGGTCTTGTCCGGCGCCTGGGGGTCGGGGTCGTAGTAAAGCGCGGGGTCCCACCGGTCGGGGGTGACCTCGCTGATGGAGTAGCGGCCGGCCTGGATGTTCTGCCAGAAGGTCGCGGCGTCGGGGGCGTCGGGCATGATGGCGGCGATACCGACGATCGCCACGGCCCGGTCGGCGGGTGTGTCCTGCATCATCACGATCCTCTTTGTCCTGGTGCGCGGCCATAGATGGCGTCCGCGGCGGCGTCCATGTCGTCGATCCCGCCCGCCTCGGCGGCGGCGATCTCGTGGATCCGGAGCGCCGCTTCGAGGTCGGGGAACTTGTCGTCGGGGGCCCCGCCGGCACCGTGGACGAGCTGGAGGCCGCCCCACGCCACGCGTCGCGCCGCGTCGCGGGCGAACACGCGGGCGAGGGCGGCCAGCCCGACGGCGTCGAAGCGCGGGTCGGCCTTCGGGCCCAGCGTCCCGTCCGCGGCGCGGGCGGCCCGGCGGCTCAGAGCCTCGGCGCACTCGGCGTACGCCACCAGCTCGCCGAGCCGGAGCAGGACGTGCTGCTGCCGGGTCAGCCGCCCGGTGCGGCACCACTCCAGCACCTCGGCCAGGGAGTGGAGGGCGAGGGCGGCGGTCCCGGCCCCCACGCCGGGACGGCCGGACCCGAGGGCCTCCAGAGCGTCCGCCCGGTCGTGGTAGTAGCGCCCACGGGTCTTGAGGTGCTCCTGCCAGCGATCCCGGGCGATGGTCATCTCCATGATCTCGGAGGTGCCCTCGTAGATCGTGGTGATCCGGACGTCGCGCTTGATCTTCTCGACCAGGTACTCGCGGGTGTAGCCGTAGCCTCCGTGGGCCTGGATGGCGGCCTCGGCGGCGGCGTTGCCGGCCTCGCTCGCCATGTACTTGGCGACGGCTCCCTCGGTGCCGAGGATCCCCTCTCCCCCGTCGATCCGCTCGGCCGTCTCCTCGATCATGGCCCGGGCCGCCTCGAGACGGGCCGCGTGGGGGACGATCAGCTTGTGCGTGTAGCCCTGCTTCTCCGCCAGGGGCCCGCCGGCCTGGATCCGCTCGGTGGAGTAGTCGGTCGCCCGGTCCAGCGCCGCCCACCCCGCCCCCAAGCCGAAGGCGGCGACCATGAGGCGGGTGTAGCCGAACACCTGCTGGGCCTGGAGCAGGCCCTGGCCCTCGACGCCCCCGACCAGCGCATCGCACTCCACCGGCACGCCGTCGAGGTACAGCGCGGCGGTGTTGCTCAGCCGGATGCCGTGCTTGTCCTCGGGCTTGGCCTGGGTGAACGCTTCGGCGCCGCGCTCGATCACGAACCAGCTCGGTCCGCCCGGGGCGTTGGCCAGGATGGTGTAGGCGTCGGCGATCCCGCCGTTGCTGATCCACTGCTTGCGACCTTCGAGCCGGTAGCCGACCGTGCGACCGTCCTCGACGACCGGGGTCGCGGTGGTCCGCAGCGCCCCCAGGTCGCTACCCGCCTCGGGCTCCGTGGCCCCGTAGGCGAACAGCAGGCCCTCCTCGGCGATCCGGGTGAGCCACCGCTTCTTCTGCTCCTCGGTGGCCCCCACCGCGATCGGGTCGCTGCCGAGGGCGGTGGCGAGCACGCTGGTCGCCACCCCCAGGTCGATGCCGGCCATCTTCTCGCACACCCGACACACGTCGAAGCTGCTGCCGCCCATCCCGCCGTACTCCTCGGGGACGAACAGCAGGTGGACCCCCAGGTCGTCGCCGCACATGCGGCGGACCAGGTCCTCGGGACACTCGTCCTCGTGGTCGAGCCGCAGCAGGAGCTCGTTGGGCAGGTGGCGCTCCGCGAACTCCTGGATGGCCTGCAGCATCATCTCCAGGACGTCGGCGTCGAGACCTGGCATGGCAGCCCCCTCGGAGTCGGTTCGTGCGTGCTTCACCTGTCGACGCTACGGTCAGTGGCCCCCTCGTTCTAAGGGCCGAAAGTCCCGAACGAGCGGACGATCGACCTACTCAGGCCGTCGCCGGCCGGGTGGTGAGGCTCGGCGGCGTGGTCCAGGAGTGGACGGTGTGCAGTCG
>JBKPRV010000137.1:0-3862 GCA_046734715.1 Actinomycetota bacterium
CTTCACCACCGTGTCGACCGCAGCGTCGACCGCAGCCCGCACCGTGGCCTCGTGCGCGGCCGCAGCTCGGGCGCGCTCGCCGGCGGGCGCCGGCCGCACCCGGCCGATCACCGCGAGGGCGGCGGCCACGCCGGCACCGAGGCCGACGACCATGCCCACGACGAGCAGTGCAGCGCTCATGGGCCGGACGTTACGAGCGCCCTGTGACACTTTCGGGGACCTGGAGGGCCGCCGCAGCGAAAAATCAGACGACGGAGCTGCTGGCGGTGCGAGCGCCTCGCTGCGTGGCCATCTGCTGCAGCAGCACCTGGGACTCGTTCACACCGCCCGGCGGGCACCGGGTCCAGCGGCCGTCGGCGTCGAGGTACCAGGCCAGCACGTCGTCCCGCAGAGCGACCTCGAGGATCTCGTCCAGCCGGACCTGGAGGTCGGGGTCGATGACCGGGGTCAGCACCTCGACGCGCCGGTCGAGGTTGCGGGGCATGAGGTCGGCCGATCCGATCAGATAGCGGGACCGGCCGGGACCGTCGCCGTTGGCGAACCGGTAGATGCGCGAGTGCTCGAGGTAACGGCCCACGATCGAGCGCACCCGGATGTTCTCCGACAGGCCCGGGACGCCGGGGATCAGGCAGCAGATCCCTCGCACCATCATGTCGATCTCGACGCCCGCCTGCGACGCCCGGTAGAGCAGCTCGACCATGTCCTCGTCGACCAGGCTGTTCATCTTCATCGCGATGCGGCCCGCGCCCGGGGTGGCGCTGGCGGCCTCGATCTCGCCCTCGATCAGGGCCTCCAACGCCGGCCGCAGCAGCCGGGGCGCCACCGCCAAGCGCTGGTAGTCGATGTTGCGGCCGTAGCCGGTGAGCTCGTTGAACAGCTGGGTGAGGTCGCCGCCGATGGCGGGATCGCAGGTCAGCAGGCCCAGGTCCTCGTACACGCGGGCGGTGCGGGAGTTGTAGTTGCCGGTGCCGATGTGGCAGTAGCGGCGCAGCCCGTCGGCCTCCTCCCGTACCACCAGCGCCGCCTTCGAGTGGACCTTGAGCCCGATCAGCCCGTAGGTCACGTGCACGCCGGCGGTCTCCAGCAGGCGGGCCCACTCGATGTTGGCGCCCTCGTCGAAGCGCGCCTTGAGCTCGACGATGACGGCCACCTGCTTGCCCCGCTCGGCCGCCCGGATGAGCGAGCGGGCGATGGGGCTGTCGCCCGAGGTTCGGTAGAGCGTCATCTTGATCGCCAGCACCTGGGGGTCGACCGCAGCCTGGCGGACGAACTCCTCGACCGTGGTGCGGAAGCTCTCGTAGGGGTGGTGGACCAGCAGGTCGCCCTGGCGCATGGCCGCGAACACGTCGGCCCGCTCGCCGTCGCGCTTGGCCAGCTGGACGGGCGTCACCCGCGTGTAGGCCGGGTCCTTGAGGTCGGGCCGGTCGAGCCCGTACACCGCCCACAGCCCGGCCAGGTCGAGCGGGGCGGTGTGCAGGTAGACGTCGTCGTCGCCCACGTCGAGCTCTCGCTGGAGCAGCTCACGCACCTCGCCCGACATGGCAGCGTCGATCTCCAGCCGCACCGCCCGGCCGAAGCGCCGTCGCCGCAGCTCGACCTCGACCAGCGCCAACAGGTCGTCGGCCTCTTCCTCCTCCAGCGTGAGGTCGGTGTTCCGGGTCACGCGGAAGGCGTGGTGCTGCTCGATCTCCATGCCCGGGAACAGCTGGTCCAGGTGGGCGGCGATGACCTGCTCGAGGGGCACGAAGCGCTCGCCGTCGGGCAGGACCACGAACCGGGGCAGCAGCGACGGCACCTTCACCCGGGCGAAGCGCCGGGCGCCCGCATCGGGGTCGCGCACGATCACGGCCAGGTTGAGCGACAGGTTGGAGATGTAGGGGAACGGATGTCCGGGATCGACGGCCAGGGGCGTGAGGACCGGGAAGATGCGCTCCTCGAACGTCTCGACCAGGAACTTCTCGTCGTCCTCGTCGAGATCGGCCCAGGACGACAGCTTGATCCCCGCCGCGGCGAGGGCGGGGGCCACCTGGTCGAGGAAGCAGACCTGGAGCCGGGGCAGGAGCAGCTCGATGCGGTCGCGGATGTCGAGGAGCTGCCGGGCCGAGGTGCGCCCGTCGGGGCTGAGGGCGGCCACTTCCCCAGCCACCTGGTCCTTCAGCGCCGCCACCCGGACCTGGAAGAACTCGTCGAGGTTCTGGCTGAAGATGGCGAGGAACTTCGCCCGCTCCAGCAGGGGGACCCGCTCGTCCTCGGCCAGGGCCAGGACCCGCTCGTTGAAGTCCAGCCAGGACAGCTCGCGATTGCGGTAGCGGACCGGGGGTTCGTCCCCCACGGCCGCGATCTCGTCGGAAGTAGCGGCCATGCCGCGATCGTACCGGCGGGCGGGCGCGGCGGCCCGGCCTGGCTTGTGAACGTTTGTTGACGCTGCCGTCAGTTGTCGTCGTCCTCGGGGTAGCCGAGGTCCCACTCCAGGAGGATGTGCTCGCGCTCAGCGTCTCGCACCACGCGCTCACGGTTGCGACGGAACTGCGGATCGTGCGGCGGCAGCAACACCAGCCGGGCCATGACCCGGGAGCGGAAGTCGTCGATCATCTGGCGGTCCCCGAAATCGGACTGGACCTCCCAGTGCGGGGCCACCGGCCCGAGGTACACGACGCGGGCGTGACCGCGGGGAGGCTCGACTTCGGCTGCTGCGGCGTCTGACATGGCTGACCAGCCTACCGGTCAGGGGCCCTGGCGACCGACCTCGGCCGTCAGCTTCTGCTCGTCGCCCCCGCGCTCGATGGTGACCTCGATCTCGTCGCCGGGCTCGTGCTGGGCGATGGCGGGCCCGAGGTCCTCGTTGCTGGTGATCGGCTCGCCGTCGACGGCCACGATCACGTCGCCCGCCTGGATCCCGGCGGCCTCGGCGCCGCTCCCGGGGATGATGTCGTAGACGAAGGCACCCGCCTCGGCCTCGATCCCCAGGCGGTCCTTGACCGCCTCCTCCACGGTGTCCAGCGGGACGGTGGTCACGCCCAGGCGGGGCGTGTCCGGGGTGATCTCGCCCCCACCCTGCTGGATGCGGTCGATGATGGGCTTCGCCGAGTCGATGGCGATGGCGAACCCGATGTTCTGGCTGTCGGCGATGATGGCGGTGTTGATGCCGACCACCGCGCCGGTCGCGTCGACCAGCGGGCCGCCGGAGTTGCCCGGGTTGATGGCGGCGTCGGTCTGGACCAGGTCGGACAGGCGCCCCTGGGGCCCGTCGATCGTCCTGTTGACCGCCGAGACGATGCCCGTGGTAACGCTGGGCTGACCCCCGAGGTTTAACGCGTTCCCGATGGCGATCACGGGCTCGCCCACGACCAGGGATCCCGACTGTCCCAGGGTGGCCGGGGCCAGGTCGCCCGCGCCCTCGATGTGGATGACCGCCAGGTCGCTCGACGGCTCGCTGCCCACCAGGGTGGCGTCGAAGGCGGCCCCGTCGAAGGTGCGCACCCGGATCCCGTCCGTCTGCTCGATGACGTGGGCGTTCGTCAGGACGAGGCCGTCGGCGGACAGCACGACCCCGGTGCCCGCACCGTCGAACACCTCGCCCCGGGAGACCCCGCTGGTCTCGATGGTGACCACTGACTCCTCGACGCCGTCGAGGATGGTCTGGACGTCGAGCGGGCCGTCGGTCAGCACCACCGGCCGCCCCTCGGGCGAGGTCGAGCCGCTGTCGTCGTCAGTGGCGTTCAGTGCGACGGCGGTGACGGCCGCGGCCACCAGCGCCCCCACGAGTGCGGAGCCCAACGCCACGAGCCACAGGCGGGGCCGCGAGCTGCCCCGCGGCGGCTCCATCGCCCCCGTGGGCACCGGCGTCGGCGGCGGTGTGGGT
>JBKPRV010000138.1:0-13769 GCA_046734715.1 Actinomycetota bacterium
GCCGGGAGGCCAGGCACGCGGCCGCCGGCTTGTCCCAGGTGCGCAACCCCAGGCGCTGTGACCAGTCCCGGACGTCGGCCTTCGTGAAGCCCGCGTCCACGAGCGGGAAGGTCGCCCCCCGCTCGGCCGCGGCCCGCTGCCCCGGCCGGTGGTCGCCGAGGTCGTCGAGGTTGACCCCCAGCACCACGGTCGCCCGCCGCGCCTCGGCCAGCGGCCCGGCCGCCCGCAGCAGCGCGTCCTTGCACCAGTAGCACCGGTCGCCGTCGTTTTCCCGGTACGCCGCCTCGGCCATCTCGTCGGTCTCGACCTCGCGCCAGGCCAGCCCCCACTCGGCCGCCAGCTCGGCGCACTCCCGCCGCTCGTCCCCGGCCAGCGACGGCGACACGGCGGTCACCGCCAGCGCCCCCTCGCCCCCCAACGTGTCGTGGGCCACCCAGGCCAGGAAGGCCGAGTCGGCCCCGCCCGAGAACGCCACCACCACTCGCCCCAGCTCCCGCAGGCGCCCGCGCAAGTCCTCCAGCGACGCCATGGTCAGCGGGTCGCCATCAGTCGATGACCTCGATGCGGACGCGCTTGTTGCCCTTGCCCTTGGACTCGGTCTTGACCACGCGGACCGCGCCGACCTCGCCGGTGGTGCGGACGTGGGTGCCGCCGTCGGCCTGGCGGTCGAGGCCGACGATGTCGACCACCCTGATCTCGGCCACCGATTCGGGCACCAGGCTGACCTTGGTGCGGATCAGCGCTTCGTCCAGCACCGCCTCGGAGCGGGGCACGAAGCTGACCTCGATGGGCCGGTCGGCGGCGAGCTCGGCCGCCACCAGCTCCTCAACCCGCGCGCCGAAGCCCTCGGGCGTGGGATCCAGCTCGAAGTCCATGCGGGCGGACAGCGGCTCCATGTTGCCGCCGGTGACCGGGACCCCCCACTCGTTCCAGATCACCCCGCACAGCACGTGCAACGCGGTGTGGGTGCGCATCAGCCGGTGGCGCCGGTCCCAGTCGATCTCGGCCGTCACCGCCGATCCGATCGGAGGGATGTCGCCCTCCAGGGTGTGCCACACTCCGTCCTCGGATTTACGGACCTCGGTGACGATCGCCGTGCCACCGTCCCACGACAGGGTGCCGGTGTCGTGCGGTTGTCCACCGCCGGTCGGATAGAAGACAGTCCTGTCGAGGGCGATCCGCACGCCATCGGCGTGTGTCACTTCGGCGCGAGCGGAACGCAGGTACGCGTCACGTAGAAACAGCAAGTCGGTAGACATCGTGATGGTTCCTTAACCGAACTGATCGCCAGTTTGCAACGCGCGCAGTGCCATCAGTGGTAGACCTGTCGGGCGCGGAGGGGCTACCCTCCCGCGCTCAATTTATTCCGGACAAGGGGAAGTGCGATGCGACAGCAAAGCCGTTCGTTGCGGCTACTCGCGGTTCTCCTCGGTCTCTCGATGGTCGCCGCCGCATGCGGCGACGATGACGACACCGAGGCGAGTTCTGACACGACCGAACAAGCAAATGGCGAAGAGGGCGGCAACGATCTCGCTCCACCTCTGGGTGACGCAGCTCCGACCTGCACGGGCGAGGCGGACGGGACGCTGAGCATCGGGGGCCTGCTGCCCCAGACCGGCGACCTGTCGTTCCTCGGCCCACCCGAGGAAGCGGGCGCCGCCCTGGCAGTCAGCGACGTCAACGCGGCCGGCGGCGTGCTCGGCCAGAGCATCGTGTTCACGCCGGGCGACTCGGGCGACACCGATCCCGACATCGCCAACCCGACGGTCGACTCGCACCTGGCGGCGGGGGCCGACGCGATCCTCGGCGCCGCGTCCTCGGGCGTGTCGCTGAACGTCATCGACAAGATCACCGGCGACTGCAAGATCCAGTTCTCGCCGGCCAACACGTCGCCCGAGTTCACCGACTACGAGGACGACGACCTGTACTTCCGCACCGCGCCGTCCGACGTCCTGCAGGGCCAGGTGCTGGCCGACCTGATGATCGAGGACGGGGTGGCCTCCGCCGCCATCCTGGCTCGCCAGGACTCCTACGGCGAGGGCCTGCTGGAGTTCACCAAGACCCCCTTCGAGGAGCAGGGCGGCGAGGTCGTGCTCGACCAGGTCTACGACCCCGAGGCCCAGAGCTTCGAGGCCGAGGTCGACGCGGTCGTCTCCGAGGACGCCGACGCGCTGGTCATGATCGGCTTCGACGAGTCGAGCCGCATCCTGAGCTCGCTGTTCGAGCAGGGCTTCACGCCTGACCAGAAGAAGATCTACCTGGTCGACGGCAACATCGGGAACGCGCTGGGCGAGGACTTCACCGAGCCCGGCACGCTGGTCGGCATCAAGGGCACCCTGCCCTCGGCCGAGCTGACGGGTGACTTCCGCTCCCGCCTGCTCGCGACCGACCCGTCTCTGGTCGACTTCAGCTACTCGGCCGAGACGTACGACGCCGTCGTCATCATGGCGCTCGCCGCCATCGCCGCCGACACCGACGATCCCGCGGCCGTCGCCGCGCAGATCAACGGCATCACCCGCGACGGCGAGGCGTGCGAGACCTTCGCCGACTGCGCGGCGCTCCTCGCGGACGGCACGGACATCGACTACAACGGTCCGTCCGGCCCGCAGGAGTTCAGCCAGCCCGGTGAACCCACCGCGGCCAGCTTCGCCATCATGAGCTACGGCGACAACAACCAGATCGACGAGTCGCTCACCGAGTTCCGGCAGGCGTCGCTCTGATCACCGGCTGATCGGGCCGCAGGCCCGATCGCACGAGCGAGGGCCGGCACCCCCGGGTGCCGGCCCTTCTCGCGTACCGCCGTGCCCGCCGCTCAGTCCACGGCGCGGGCGAGCGTGCCCAGGTACAGCTCGATCACCTTGGGGTCGCGCAGCAGCGCGTCGCCATCGTTGGTGTAGGCGTTGCGGCCCTGGTCGAGCACGTAGCCACGGTGGCAGATCTGCAGGCAGCGGTTGGCGTTCTGCTCGACCATCACGATCGACACGCCGGCCTCGTTGATGCGCCGGCAGTTGATGAACACCTCGTCCTGGAGCGCCGGCGAGAGGCCGGCGGAAGGCTCGTCGAGCAACAGCACCTGGGGATCGGCCATCAGGGCCCGTCCCATCGACAACATCTGCCGCTCGCCGCCCGACAGCGAGCCCGCCCGCTGCTTCCGACGCTCGGCCAGCCGCGGGAACATGCCCGCGATGACCTCGAAGCGGGCGTCGAACACCCTGGGCGTCTGGTAGACGCCCATCTGCAGGTTCTCCTCGATCGTCAGGCGCGGGAACACGTTGTCGAGCTGCGGCACGTAGCCGATGCCCCGGGCCACGAGTTCGTGCGCCTTCAGTCCGGTCACCTCTTTGCCGCGCAGCCGCACCGCGCCCGAGCGGATGGGGATCAGGCCGAACAGGGCCTTGATGAGCGTCGACTTGCCGGCCCCGTTGGGGCCGATGATGCCCACCAGCTCGCCGTCGTAGAGGGTCAGGTTGGTGCCCGAGAGGATGTTCACCTCGGGCACGTACCCGGCGACGATCTCCTCCGCCTCCAGCACGATGTCGCGCTCCTCGGAGGGAGCCACGCCGTCGTCTCGCTCGCTCATTGGCGCACCCTTCGGGACGCGCACCGCACTGTGCTCGAGATTCGCTCGTCTCGCTCGCTCATGACGCCCCCTCTTCGAGCGCCGCCTGCGCCTCGGCCAGCTGGCGATCCTGCTCATCGCGGTCGAGCGGGGTGCCATGGTGGGCGCCCAGATAGGCGTCGATCACCCGGGGGTTCGCCACGATCGAGCTGTGCCGGCCCTCGGCGATGATCTCGCCCTCCGACATCACCACCACCCAGTCGCTGATGGTGCGGACCACATCCATGTCGTGCTCGACGAACACCACCGTCAAGCCGTCCTCCCGTAGCTGCTGCACGTGGCCGATGATCGTCTGGGCCAGCGCGGGATTCACGCCCGCCATGGGCTCGTCCAGCATGAGCAGCTGGGGTTGAGCCATGAGCGCCCGGGCCATCTCGAGCAGCTTGCGCTGGCCGCCCGACAGCTCACCCGCGTACTCCTTGCTCATGTGACCGAGGTTGAACCGCTCCAACAGGCCGTCGGCGCGCACGGTGATCTCCTCCTCCTGCTCGCGCCAGCCGGGCTTGAACAGAGCCCGGAAGAACCCCTCGCCCGTCTGGCCGGTCGCGCCCAGCTTCATGTTGTCCATCACGCTGAGCCGGGCCAGCGACTTGGTGAGCTGGAAGGTGCGCACCATGCCCAGGCGGGCGACGCGGTACGACGTCAGCCCGCGGAGCGGGGTGCCCTCGAACGTCCACATGCCCGTGTTGGGCTTGTCGAAGCCGGTGAGCAGGTTGAAGAACGTGGTCTTGCCGGCGCCGTTGGGTCCGATCAGGGCCGTGATCGCCCCCCGCTGCACCTCGCAGTGGTCGACGCTCACCGCGGTGAGGCCGCCGAAGCGCCGCGTGATGCTGTCGGACACGAGGATGGCGTCGGGCTTGGCCACGCCGGGCTGCTCCTCGACCCCGTTGAAGGGGTCGAGGTGAACCTTGGCGAAACCGCCTCGTTGTGCCGTCATCTGCCCCACCTACCTGTCCTGCAGCGCGATCTCGCGCCGGTCGCCGAAGATGCCTTGGGGCCGGAAGATCAGCAACAGCATGAGGCCGACGCCGACGAGGATGAACCGCACTTTGCCAGCCTGGTTGGCGTCCATCAGCCACGAGGGGATGATCCCTTCGTTCACCGCCTGGTTGACGACCCCCTGGGTGAACGACAGCAGCGCCCAGAAGATCATCGAGCCCACGACAGGTCCCCAGATGCGTGCCATGCCGCCGAGGATCAGCGCGGCGTAGGCGTAGAACGTGGGGATGGGGCTGAAGTTGCCGGGGACGATCGACGCCTGGGCGATCACCCAGAACATGCCGCCCACGGCCCCGATGCAGCCGCCCAGGATCAGGCTCTGCATCTTGTAGCCGTACACGTTCTTGCCCAGCGAGCGCACCGCGTCCTCGTCCTCGCGGATGGCCTTGACCACTCGGCCCCACGGGCTGCGGATGACCAGCCACACCAGCAGCGTGGCCAGCAGCACGAGCGTCCAGCCCACCAGCAGTGCCCAGAGGGTGCGCTCGTTGTAGCGCCATGGCCCGAACCCGTAGGTGCCGTCAGGGATGGGGTTGATGTCGTAGAAGCCGCTGCTGAACCCGGTCAGGCCGTCCGATCCGCCGGTGAAGTCGCGCCAACTGGGCGCGCTGATCATCAGCCGGAAGATCTCGGAGGCCGCGATGGTGACGATGGCGAGGTAGTCGGCCCGCAGGCGCAGCGTCGGCAGGCCGAGGACGAGCGCCAGCAGGACCGCGCAGCCGATGCCGACCAGCACGCCGACGAACAGGGGCAGGTCGAACTCGAGCACGCTGATGGCCACGCCGTAGCCGCCGATGGCCATGAAGCCCACCTGCCCGAAGTTGAGCAGCCCGGTGTAGCCGAAGTGAACGTTCAGGCCGATGGCGGCGAGGGCGTAGATGATGGCCTCGCGACCGACCCCCGCCCGGAGCGTGTCCTCGATGATGGCAGACCAATGCATGGCGGTCCCCCTATCCGATCCGTTCGGCCTGGCCGAGGATGCCCTGCGGTCGCACCAGCAGGATGACGATGAGGATGAAGAGCGCGGTGACGGTCTTGAACTCGGGCGCGATGTAGATCGTCGAGACCTCCATGACCATGCCCACGACCATGCTGCCCACCAGGGCGCCGTAGGCGGTGCCGAGCCCGCCGAGCGTCACCCCGGCGAACATCAGCAGCAACAGCTGGAAGCCCATCTGGAAGCTCACCTGCTCGGACAGCCCGTAGAGGATGCCCCCGAGCGCGGCGAGCCCCGCGCCCGCCGTCCAGACGAACGTGATGACCCGGTTGACGTTGATGCCGGACGATTCGGCCAGGTCGCGGTTGTCCGACACCGCCCGCATGGCCTTGCCCATGCGGGTGCGCTGGAGGAAGACCGCCACGGCCACCAGCGCCACGACCGAGATGATCATGCCGATCAGGTCGCGCGGGACGATGTTGAGCGGGCCGAACTCGATGCCTTGACGCTGCAGCGTGAAGTCGGCGTAGGGACGGGTCCGGCCGCCGAACTGGAAGTTGAAGATGTAGCGCAGCGTGATGCTGAGGCCGATGCTGACGACCAGCATGGCGATGAGGCCGGTGCCCCGCTCGCGCAGCGGCCGCCACAACAGCCGGTCGACGATCGCGCCCGCCAGCGCACCCACGGCGATGGCCAGCGGCGCGGCGATGTAGAGGTGCCACCCGATCGTGACGTTGAAGAAGTACGCCACCAGGGCGCCGAACGTCACCATCTCGCCATGGGAGAAGTTGACCAGGCCGGTGGTGCCGAAGATCAGCGACAGCCCGATGGCGGCCATGGCGATGATGAGCCCGAACCGGATGCCCTGGAAGGTCAGGCGGGCGGCTCGGTCGGCGGTCGTCGACACGTTGCGCTTCGCGGCCTCGCCGAAGTCGAGCGGGAACAGCACGTTGCGGGACTGGCCGGGGCGCAGCACGACGTCGAGCGACGTCCGGTCGGCATTGCGCAGCACGACCTCGTCGGGCAGCGTGTCGGGGTCGAGGGTGACGGTGTAGGCGCCGGGCCCCGGCACCGCCACCAGGTAGGCGCCGTCCGCGTCGGACTCGACGGTCTGGCTGAAGCTGCCGTCGGCCGACTCGACCGTCACCGAGATGCCCTCGGCGCCCACCGGCTCGCCGTCCTCGTCTTCGTAGCGCAGAAGGCCACCGATCGTCTGCGCGTCCGCGGGCAGCTGCGTGGTGGTGGTGGTGGTCGTCGGTTCCTGTTCCTGGGCCGCCGCGGGCGCTGGTGCCTCGGTGCTCGCGCCCGCCGCGGGCACCCACCCCAGCACGGCCGCCAGCGCGACCAGTGCCACGAGGACTCTCCTCATCCATGCTCCTCTCGGAGAATTCGGGGAGTGTAGGGCCGGCGGCGAGCGCACGTCGTTTTCCTGGCCGGAGCGGTCGATCCGTAACCGGATTGTCCGCGGATCTCCGTGCTCACCCGACCAATCGCCTACCGTACGTTGCGAGCGATGCGGGTCAGCTGCGGACGCCCACGGCCGCCAGCACCTCGTCCAGGGTGCCCACCGCGCCGGTCACGAACGGGCCGAACTCGGCGAACCGAGCGGACGCCTCGTCGTAGCGCATCTGGTACACGCACGCCTTCAGGTCGTCGGGATGCACGCCGAAGAGCGTGACCCCCCACTCGTAGTCGTCCAAGCCGGTCGAGCCGGTGACGAGCTGGAGCACCCGGCGGGCAAAGGTGCGGCCGGTGGCCCCGTGGCCCATCATCAGGGCCTCGCGCTCCTCGTAGGGCAGCTCGTACCAGTTGTGCTTGTCGCCCCGGCGCTTGGACATGGGATAGAAGCAGAACGCCGTCTTCCCCTCGGGTGGGAGCTGGGGGTACAGGCGGGCCTGCTTGCGGGCCTCGGGCATGCCCTCGGCGTACTCGGACACCTCGGTAAGCGACACGTAGCTGTCGACCACGTCGAAGCCGGCCTCGGCCACCTCGGTCTGGAACCGCCGCAGGCGCCACAGGTCGGGGCCCAGGGCCAGCAGGCACATGTCGCCCTTGTGCCCCACCAGCGCCACGGGCACCACCTGGTGGTCGTCGGCCTCGATCGCCTTGACCGCCGACGCGAGGGCGGCCCCGTCCGCCCGCGGCGTGACCTGGCAGAACAGGTGCAAGACGTTCCATCCAACGGTGGGTGTCAGCGGCGGCGTCATGACGCAGAGGGTAGTGGCCGCGGCCGGACCGCCCACCGCTCACTGCCTCGGTCCGGGCCCCCGCGTCGGCCGTGACACACTCGGCCCATGGCACGGCAGAGTGTGCGCATCAGGGGAAGAACGATGGCTCTGGCGCTGGGCATCAGCGTGGCGGTGGCAACGGCCGGCTGTGGTGCCAGCGAGCCGACCTCGGTCGAGGCGGCGGCGGCCGAGACGGCCGACACGGTGTGCACCACCCTGCGCCGCTGGAACAACGAGCTGACCGACGTGTTCAACGCCGCGTCCCAACAGATCACCGACGAGGACGACCCCGCCACCGCCGGCGACGTGCTGGTGGCGGGCTTCGATGAGATGATCAGGGTCGCCCAGGCGCACGTGGAGGAGGCACGGGAGCTCGAGTTGCCCCTCACGGTCTGGAGCGACGATCTGCGGGCCGAGCTGAGGGCGGGTGCCGAGGCGTCGCTGGCCGTGCTGGAGGACGAGCGGGACGAGGCCGCCGAGCTACCGCCCATCGACATCGACGAGCAGATCGGAGCTATCGGCGGCGCCTCGGTGGGCCTCGAGCGGGCGACCTCCGCGCTCGAGCCGTCGGCCGAGCGCTACGACGGCGAGCTGGCCCTGGCGTTCGCGGCCGACGAGGGCTGCGAGCACGTCGTGCAGCCCGTCGAGAGCCCGGAACCGCCGCCGTCGTCGCGACGGGTCGTCACACGCGCTCGACCGTGACCACGGCGTTGTAGTCGGGGACCTTGGAGGTGGGCTCGCGGCGGTCGGGGCCGGCGGCGATGAGGACGTTGCCCTCGGGCCAGTGGACCTGGAGGGTGCGGGCAGGGAGCCGGGCCGGGGTGACCGTGCCCTCGAACGTGCCGGTGGCCGAGCGCAGGACGATCCGGTCGCCGGCGGCGAGGCCCAGGGCCTCGGCGTCGGCGGGGTCCATGAGGACGGCGTCGCGGTGCGCGCCCGTGAGGGGATCGACCGAGGCCTGGACCATGGAGTTGAACTGCTTGCCCCGGCGGGTCGTGACCACGAACGCACCCTCGGGGACGTCGGTCTCGGGCGGGTCCAGCGCGCTGAAGCGGCCCTTGCCGCTCGGGGTGGGGAACTCGCCGCCGGCGCACAGGTGGCGGCCGCCCCACTGGACCGCGTCGCCCACCTCCGCCAGGGTCTCGATCCCGGCGTAGAGCGGCACCACCCGGGCGATCTCGGCCCGCAGGTCGGCGTTGCCGGGCCACGAGAACCGGGCACGGCGCTCGGGTCGGGTGCGGTTGACCACGTCGGCGAACAGGCGCCACTCGCTGCGGGCCTCCCCCACCTGGCGGGGCAGCTCGGGGCTGAAGATGATCCGGCGCTCGGTCGTCGTCTCGGTCCCGCCGCCCTCCTGCTCGTAGCGGGTCGCCACCGGCAGCAGCACCACCTCCTCGCCCTCCACCAGCATCTGGCTGGTCAGCACGACGTCCTGGTGGACGCGAAGCGGCACCCGGCCCAGGGCCGCCTCCACCGCGGGCGGGTCGGGCAGCACGTCCAGGAAGTTGCCGCCGGACATCCACAGCACGTCGAGGTCGCCCCGGGCTGCGGCCTCCACCATCTCCGGCGCGGTCAGCCCGGGGCGGTCGGGCACCGGGAAGCCCCACGCCTCGGCCAGCGCCGCCGCGTGCTCCGGATCGACCGGCGCGCCTCCCGGCAGGGACGTGGCGTAGGCGCCCATCTCGGCGCCGCCCTGCACTCCCGAGTGGCCGCGGATGGGCATGAGCCCCACTCCGTCGCGGCCGACGCTGCCCTGGGCCAGCGCGAGGTTGACGATGCCGCGCACGGTGTCGGCCGCGCCGGTGTGCTGCGTGATGCCCATGGACCACACGTGGACAGCGCCCCCCGCCCGCACTAGCTCGTCCACGAAGGCGTCGAGCACGTCCGGGGCCACCCCGGCCCGGGCCAGCAGGTCGTCCCGCGACTGGCCCTCAAGCGCGGCCGACGTGTCGTCGAAACCCTCGGTGTGCTCGGCCACGAACGCCTTGTCGACCGCGCCCCGGGCCAGCAGGGACTTGAGCGCGGCGTTGGCCAGCGCCACGTCCGCGCCCGGTCGCACCGGCACGTGCAGGTCGCACATCTTGGTGCCGAACAGCGCCGACTCGACGTTCGACGGCACCCAGTAGCGCTCCAGCCCTGGCTCCAAGTACGGGTTGACCACCACCACCCGGCAGCCGTGGCGGCGGGCCAGGTAGAGGTACTTCATGAACACCGGCTGGTTGTTGGCCGGGTTGGCGCCCCACAGCACCACCAGCGGCGCCTCGATCACGTCCTGGAACGAGCAGGTGGTGGCGGCCACGCCCACCGTCTGGCGCAGCCCCACGGTGGAGGGGGCGTGGCACACGCGGGCCGCCGAGTCGATGCTGGCGATCCCGAGCGCCCGGGCTGCCTTGGCCGCCACGTAGTAGGTCTCGTTGGTGAGGCCGCGGCTAGTCAGGTAGAGCGCGACCCGCTCGGGGTCGGTCGCCCGAAGCCCGGCCGCCACCACCCCCAGCGCCTCGTCCCATGACACCCGCCGGAACCCCGGCTCGCCCCGCCGCCGGCGCATGGGGTGGCCCAGCCGGCCCAGCGCCCGGAGCTGGGCTCCGGTGCGCCCGGCCAGGGGCGCCAGGTCGGCCAGCAGGAGCGGGTCGATGGCGTCGGCGGTGTTGAGCTCCAGCAGGTTGAGCCGGGTCGTGCACAGGTGGACCCCGTCGATGGTCCAGTCGTGCAGGCCGGCCACCCCGAGGGCGCAGCCGTCGCACGCCCCCTTGGTCAGGACCTCCCAGGCGTAGAGCGGATGGGCGCGGTTGGCCCACGCAGCATTGGCCATGTCCCGGTAGTGGTTGGGCTTCTGCTCGCCGAGGCCGTTGGGCCGCCAGCCCGCCCACAGCGCCGGGCGCCAGCCGCCGAACTGCTCGCGCAGGCTCACGTCAGGCCTCCACCGGCGTGTACACGTTGAACCGGCCGGCCCGGGCGAACCCGCACAGCGTCATGCCCGCCAGCCGAGCCGCCGACACGGCCAGCGACGACGGCGCGCTCACCGCGATGACGGTGCCGATGCCCGCGGCCCACGCCTTCTGCACGATCTCGAAGCTGGCCCGCCCGCTCACGTACAGGCCCAGGTCGGCCGCCGGCAGGCTGCCGTCCAGCAGCAGGCGGCCCACCACCTTGTCCACTGCGTTGTGGCGCCCGATGTCCTCCCGGGCCAGCACGGGCCGGCCCGCCCGGTCGAACGCCACCGCGGCGTGCACCGCGCCGGTCTCCGCGAACAGCTCGGCCTCGGCGACCATGGCGTCGGGCACGCCGGCCAGCACGTCGAGGGGGATCGGCGCCCGGGCCGGCAGAGGCTGCAGCCGCTCGGTCAGCTCGTCGATCGCGGCGGTGCCGCACATGCCGCACGCGGAGGTGGTCGCGGTCAGCCGGGGCCGCGGCGGCGGCGCCTGCCCGCCGGTGTCCACGCTGACCACGTTGAACTCGCTCTCCACCGCCGATCCGGTCCCGCAGTAGCGGCAGCGCAGGACCGGCGCACCCTCCAGCAGGCCCTCGTTGTGGCAGAACCCGGCCGCCAGCTCGAAGTCGTGGCCGGGCGTGCGCATCGTGGTCGTCACCAGCACGCCGTCGAGGTGGATCTCCAGCGGCTCCTCCACGATAAGCCGGTCGGGGTGGCGGCGCAGGCCGGTGCCGTCGTAACGGTGTGTGAGCACCCGGGCGGTGCGTCCCCGTGACACGCGATCGAGGGTACCTGCCCCCCGGTCATGCGCATTGGGGAAGGATGTCGATGGTGGCCGACCCGTCCGACGAGCCTCAGCCGCTCACCGTCCCCCTGTTGCTCCGCCGGGGGCTGGCGCTGCGCTGCCCGCTGTGCGGCAGCGGCGGGCTGTTCCGCCACTGGTTCACCATTGTCGAGCGCTGTCCGCGCTGCGGCTTCCGCCTCGAGCGCATCGAGGGCCACTGGTTGGGCGCCCTGGGGATGAACACCACGGTCAGCTTCGCCGCGGTGCTGATCGCGGTGATCGTGGGCGTCGCGCTCACCTACCCCGACGGCTCGACCACCGCCGCGGTCATCGGCATCGTCGCCACCGCCATCATCGTGCCGCTGCTGTTCTACCCGGTGTCCAAGACCCTGTGGAGCGCCATCGACCTGGCCATGCGGCCGCTGGAGCCGGAAGACGACGTGGACCCTCGCTGGATCCCGCCGGCATCACGCCACGAGGCCTGAGCGCTCCTTGGCCAGGTGGGCGACGTCGTTGAACCGCACCAGCTCCCAGCTGGGCTCCGTGGAGCCGCGGTAGGGGTTGACCGCGAAGCGGAACTCGGTGATCGACGTGTTCTCGGGGCTGAACCACGCCCGCTGTTCGCGCTGCCCGGCCAGGTCGATGGCCAGGAACCGGACCATGACCTGGACGATGGGCCCGCCGTGGCAGGCGATCACGATCGTGCGGCCGGGGTGGCGCTCGACCAGCTCGTCGACCGCCCCGCCGACGCGGGCAGCCATCTCGTTCCAGGTCTCGGCGTCGGGCACCCGGCGGTAGTCGGGGTCCCAGCCGCTCGGCGGGTTGGGGTAGCGGGCCTCGAACTCGTCCCAGGTGATCCCGTCGCCCTCGCCGGGATGGTGCTCGCACACGCCGCACTCCTGGTGGACCTCGACGCCCCCCAGAGCGGGCGCCAGGATCTCGGCTGTCTGCACCGCCCGCGGCATCAGGCTGGAGTACAGCACCACGTCGTCGCCCAGCTCGCCGGTCTCGGCCAACCGGTCCCGCAGGGTGCCGACCTGGGCCAGTCCCAGCTCCGACAGCCCGGTGCAACCCCTGTGCCCGCCGACGATGCGCAGCTGCTGTGCCCGCGACTCACCGTGGCGCACCATCACGATGCGCGTGCCCTCTTCCATATCCTCAAGCTACCGGGGCTCCCCCAGCCGCCCGAAGGCAGTTCGGACGGCTGGGGAACCCTGGTTGGGACTCTGAGTCCTGGAAGTCCACCGAACCCTTGGTCGGACTGGAAGTCCACCGAACCCTTGGTCGGACTAGAAGTCCTCCATCCCACCGCCGGGCACGCCGGCGGGGGCATCCTCGGGCTTGTCGGCGATCACGGCCTCGGTGGTGAGGAAGAGGGCCGCGATGGACGCCGCGTTCTGCAGCGCGGAGCGGGTCACCTTGGCGGCGTCGATGATGCCGGCCTTGGTGAGGTCCTCGTACTCGCCGGTTTCGGCGTTGAGGCCCTCGCTCGGGCTGTCGAGGCCGCGCACCCGCTCGACCACGACGCCGCCCTCCATGCCGGCGTTCACCGCGATCTGCTTGAGCGGCTCCTCCAGCGAGCGGGCCACGATGCGGACACCGGTGGCCTCGTCGGGCTGCAGGCCGCTGGCCGCGTCGAGCACCTTGGCCTGCGCCCGGAGCAGCGTGGCGCCGCCGCCGGCGACGACACCCTCCTCGATGGCGGCCTTGGTGGTGGACACCGCGTCCTCGATGCGGTGCTTCTTCTCCTTGAGCTCGACCTCGGTGGCCGCGCCGACCTTGAGCACCGCCACGCCGCCCGACAGCTTGGCCAGCCGCTCCTGCAGCTTCTCGCGGTCGTAGTCGGAGTCGGTGTTCTCGATCTCGTTCTTGATCTGCTTGATGCGGCCCTGGATCTCGTCCTCGGCGCCGGCACCCTCGACGATGGTGGTCTCGTCCTTGGTGACGATGACCTTCTTGGCCGAGCCGAGCAGGTCGAGCGTGGTGTTCTCCAGCTTGAGGCCCACGTCCTCGCTGATGACCTGGCCGCCGCTGAGCACGGCGATGTCGGCCAGCATGGCCTTGCGGCGCTCCCCGAAGCCCGGGGCCTTCACGGCGACCGACTTGAACGTGCCGCGGATCTTGTTGACCACCAGGGTGGCGAGGGCCTCGCCCTCGACGTCCTCGGCCACGATCACGAGCGGCTTGGCCGACTGCATGACCTTCTCGAGCACGGGGAGCATGTCCCGCACGGTCGAGATCTTGCCGCTGACCAGCAGGACGTAGGGCTC
>JBKPRV010000139.1:0-7026 GCA_046734715.1 Actinomycetota bacterium
CGCCTCGGCGACGGCGACGAGACCTACGACCAGCCGGTGTTCCCCGTCGGCCGGGTCGACGTGGTGGCGGTGGGCGAGCGGGGGGTGCTGGCCGGTCCGGCGAGCCGCAGCACCACCTTGCACCTCGCTCCGGGCACGCTGACCGTCGGCGTGCGGTTCCGGTCCGGGGCCGCTCCCGCCCTGGTGGGCACGAGCGCCGCCGACCTGAGGGACCGGGACCTGCCGCTGGACGACGTGTGGGGTCGGGCGGGAGCGACGCTGGCCATCCGGATCGCCGAGGCGCTGGGCTGGCAGGCTCGCCTGAGGGCCATGGCCGAGGGCCTGAGCGAGCGCCTGGCCCGCGCCGGCCCGCCGGATCCGGTGGGCACCGGCATCGCCACGCTGCTGGCGGCGCGCTCGGGCCTGCCGCTCGCCGGCCTGGCGGAGGACGTCGGGCTGAGCGAGCGCCAGCTCCGCCGGCGGGTCGAGGAGTCCGTCGGCTACCCGCCGCGGCTGCTGGCCCGTGTGCTGCGATTCCAGCGCTTCCTGGTGGCCGCCCGGGCCGCGGGACCGGAGCGCAACCTCTCCCGGCTGGCGGCCGACACCGGCTACGCCGACCAGGCCCATCTGACCCGGGAGTCCCGGGAGCTGGGCGGTCTCCCGCCCGCGGCGCTGCTCGACTGGGAGGCGGCCCGCCTGGCGGGCTGACGTCCGGAACGTTCAAGACCGGATCCCGGACGGGGCGCATCATGGCGCCATGGCACACACCACCCCCCACCTGGACCTGATCGGCATCAACGTGGCGGACATGGGCCGGTCCCTGGCGTTCTACCGCCAGCTCGGCCTGGACATCCCGGCCGACGCCGACACGCAGCCCCACGTCGAGCTCGACCTCCCCGGCGGCCTGCGGCTGGCGTGGGACACGCTCGACACGATCCGCAGCTTCGACCCCGACTACGCAGTGCCCGAGGGCAGCTCCAGCATCAGCCTGGCGTTCGCCCACGACACCGCGGCCGACGTCGACGCCACCTACGAGAAGCTGGTGGCCGCCGGCTACACCGGCCACAAGCAGCCCTGGGACGCGTTCTGGGGGCAGCGCTACGCCATCGTCCACGACCCCGACGGCAACACGGTCGACCTGTTCGCCGCGCTGGACGTCTGAGGCTCGACGCCGGCCGGCCGCCCATCGGGGGCCGTGATCGCCGCTGCCGCCGGAGCCGGGCGCCTAGGGTGACCGGATCGGCGCGCCGGACAGAGCGCCGAGGACATTGCACGTGGAGGGTGCCGCCTGGCGATCCGGGAGATGAAGCCCACGGTGGCGGCGGGCTTGAACAACCTGTCGTCATACCAGGCCGCGTGGTTGCGACGCGATGTGGTGGCCGGGCTGGTGCTCACCGCCCTGCTGGTACCGCAGGGGATGGCCTACGCCGAGCTGGCGGGCCTGCCGCCCATCACCGGGCTCTACACCACCGTCCTGTGCCTGGTCGCCTACGCGGTGTTCGGGCCGTCGAAGATCCTGGTCCTGGGACCGGACTCGTCGCTCGGGCCGATGATCGCGGCGACGATCATCCCGCTGCTGGCCGTGGGCGACGACCCGGGGCGGGCGGTGGCCCTGGGGTCCGCCCTCGCCCTGCTGGTCGGGGTCATCATCACCGCCGCGGGCATCGCCAAGCTGGGCTTCATCGCCGACCTGATCTCGAAGCCGACGATCATCGGCTACATGAACGGGCTGGCCCTGACCATCCTGGTCGGCCAGCTCCCCAAGCTGTTCGGGTTCTCGGTGGACGGCGACGGCTTCCGGGCCGAGCTCACGGGCTTCGTCCGCGGGGTCGCCGACGGCGAGACCGTGGGCGCCGCGCTGGCCATCGGGCTGTTCGGCCTCGCGGTGATCCTCGGCCTCGGACGCTGGCTGCCGCACGTGCCGGGCGTGCTCATCGCCGTGGTGCTGTCGATCGTGGCGGCCGTGGCCTTCGACCTCGCCGGCCGCGGCGTGGACCTGGTAGGCGAGCTGCCGCAAGGCTTCCCGCCCTTCACCATCCCCCGCGTCGGCCTGGACGACCTCGGGCTGTTGTTCGCCGGCGCTTTCGGCATTGCGGTGGTGTCGCTGGCCGACACCATCTCGACCGCGTCGGCCTTCGCCGCCCGCAGCGGCGACGAGGTCGACGGGCAGCAGGAGATGATCGGGATCGGCTCCGCCAACCTCGCAGCCGGGCTGTTCCAGGGCTTCCCCGTCAGCACCAGCGGATCCCGGACCGCGGTAGCCGAGCGGGCGGGCGCCAAGTCCCAGGTCACCGGCCTGGTGGGGGCGGCGGCGATCGTGCTGATCCTGCTGTTCTTCCCCGGCCTGCTGCGGGACCTGCCCCAGCCCACCCTGGCGGCGGTGGTGATCGCCGCATCCCTGTCGCTGGCGGACATCCCCGAGACCATGCGATTGCGACGGATCCGGCGCACGGAGTTCCTGCTCAGCCTGGCCGCCTTCCTGGGGGTCGTGCTCCTGGGGGTGCTGCCCGGCATCGCGCTGGCGGTGGCGCTGTCGATCGGCAACGTCTTCCGCCGGGCCTGGTGGCCGTACCAGACCACGCTCGGGCGGGTCCCGGGCCTGGCCGGCTACCACGACGTGACCAGCTACCCGCAGGCGACGCTGATGCCGGGTTGCGTGATCTTCCGGTTCGACGCGCCCCTGTTCTTCGCCAACTCGCGCACCTTCCGGGAGCAGATCCGGGCCATCGCCGCGGCCGAGCCCCGCCCGAGATGGATCGTCGTCGCCAGCGAGCCCATCACCGACGTGGACACCACCGCGGCCGACATGCTGGAAGAGCTGGACGAGGAGCTGAACGCCCGCGGCATCAGCCTGGTCTTCGCCGAGATGAAGGACCCGGTCCGCAGCAAGGTCGAGCGCTACGAGCTCACCGACACGATCGACCCGCGGCACTTCTTCCCGACCATCACGCAGGCCATGAAGGAGTACCAGCGCCAGACTGGGGCCGAATGGCAGCCGCCGCCGACCTCCTGACCGCCGCCCGCGCCGGGGACGAGGCCGCCTTCGCCGGGCTGGTGGAGCCGCACCGGCGGGAGCTGCGGGTCCACTGCTACCGCATGCTGGGCTCGGTCGAGGACGCCGAGGACCTGCTGCAGGAGACGTTCCTGCGGGCCTGGCGCCACCTGGGCGGCTTCGAGGGCCGCTCGACGCTGCGGGCCTGGCTGTACCGGATCGCCACCAACGCCTGCCTGGACGCGCTCGACGGCCGCGCCCGCCGGGTCCTGCCCCCGGACCTGGGCCCGCCCACCGGCGCCGACGTGGACCTCGCGCCCCGCACCGACGTGGCCTGGCTCCAGCCGTTCCCCGACCAGCTGCTGGAGCCGGCCGACGCGGTGGTCGCCCGCGAGACCATCGAGCTGGCGTTCCTGGCCGCACTCCAGCACCTGCCGCCCGCCCAGCGGGCGGTGCTGATCCTCCGGGACGTGGTCGGCTGGCCGGCCAAGCAGGCGGCGGAGCAGCTCGGCCTCAGCGTGGCCGCCGCCAACAGCAACCTGCACCGCGCCCGGGCCGCTCTGCGCGACCAGCTGCCGGCGGACCGGTCCGACTGGCGGCCGCCGGCCCCGCCGAGTCAGGACGAGCGGGCCGTGGTCCGCCGCTACATGGACGCGCTGGAGCGGGCCGACCTGGAGGGCATCGCCGCGCTGCTGGCCGAGGACGTCCGCGCGTCCATGCCCCCGTGGCCCGTCTGGTTCCAAGGCCGCGACAGGGTGGTCTCGGCCCTGGCCGCCAGCTGGGACCCGGACCGGCCCGGCTACGTCGGGCGGTTCCGCACGCTGGCGGTCGGGGCCAACCGCCAGCCCGCGGGGGCGTGCTACACCCGGATGCCCGGCGATGCCGAGTACCGGCCCTTCGCCCTGGGTGTGCTGCGGATCGAGGGCGGCGTCGTCGCCGAGACCGTCTCCTTCCACGACGTGCGGCTCTTCGACCTCTTCGGCCTCCCGGCCACGCTGCCACCGGTAGCCTGAACACTTTTCCGGCGGGCGGCCGTCTCAACCTCCGAGACCATGGCAACCCGTAGGAGGAAGAAATCATGGCCCGGCTCATCTACTCGACCATCCAGTCGCTCGACGGCTACATCGAGGATGCGGACGGCGACTTCGGCTGGGCGGAGCCCGACGAGGAGGTCCACCAGCTCTTCAACGACCTCCTCCGGCCCGTGGGCACCTACCTGTACGGCCGCCGGATGTACGAGACGATGGCCGTCTGGGAGACCGATCCGGCCCTCGCCGCCGGGCCCCCGGTGGTCGCCGACTTCGCCAAGATCTGGCAGGCGGCCGACAAGGTCGTGTACTCGACCACGCTCGACCGCCCGGTGACGGCCCGGACCCGCATCGAGCGCTCCTTCGACCCCGACGCGGTTCGGGACCTCAAGGCCTCGGCCGACCGCGACCTCGAGATCGGCGGGCCGCAGCTGGCCGCCGAGGCGCTCCGGGCCGGGTTGGTCGACGAGGTCAGCATGGTGCTTGCCCCCGTCGTGGTCGGCGGGGGCAAGCCGGCCCTTCCCGACGGCGTGCGCCTGGGGCTGGAGCTGGTCGACCAGCGCCGCTTCCCGAGCGGCATGGCGTACCTGGCCTACCGGGTCACCGACCCCGGTCCAGCGAGAACTCCATGATCTGGGTGAGCCGGACGTTGTTGCCCGACGGGTCCCGGAACGAGGTGTCGATGCCGTAGGGCTGCTCGGTGGGCGGGTCGTTGAACTCCACGCCTCGGGCCGACAGCTCGTCGTAGGACGCCTGGCAGTCGTCGGTCTCCAGGAACAGCGTCCCGCCCACTCCCTTCGCCACCAGCTCCGCGAGTTGAGCGCTGGTGGCCTCGTCCAGCATGGGCGGGCCAGGGATCTTCATCAGCACCAGGCCGATCTCGTCCTGCCCGGGCGGGCCCACGACGAGCCAGCGGAAGTTCCACCCCTCGATCGTGGTGTCGGCCCGCACCTCCCACCCGAGCTTGCGGGTGTAGAACTCGAGCGCCGCGTCGTGGTCGTGCACCCAGAACTGGGCGTTGGCGATCTTGATCATCGCTCCTCCTTCGTCCCAACCGAAGGTAGGGAGGCTGCGGGAGGCCCGGCTTCTCGAAACGTGCGGTTCTCGCGGCGGCCATAGGCCTGGGCCATGCACAGGGGGATGCGGATCAGCCGGCGGGCGGGCGGGAACGACTCCCGGTACGCCAGGGGCGGCAGGCCGTAGACGCGGCGGAAGCTGGTCGTGAACGAGCCGACGCTGGTCAGGCCGACCGCGAAGCAGATCTCGGTGACCGGCCGGTCGGTGTTGCGCAGTAGGGCCGCGGCCCGTTCCAGCCGCCGGGTCAGCAGGTACTGGTGGGGTGCCTCGCCGAAGGCCCGCCGGAACTCCCGGCTGAAGTGGGCGGGCGACAGGCCGGCGGCCCGGGCCAGGTCGGACACGGTCAGCGGCTCGAAGTAGTAGCCGTCGGCGAGGTCCTTGGCCCGGAGCAGGTGGCGGACGGGGGGCACCATCGCCCCCAGCCTGCCACCGCCGCCGGCCCATCCACTCGGCGCGGGCTCAGCCCTGCTGCCGGACGAGGTCCTCGAGCTGGTCGTAAGCGACCTGGAGGCCGCCCTCCATGCCCGACTCGATGATGGCGTCGCGCTGCTCGCGGTTGATGCACTGGATCACCATGGTGAGGGTGGTCACACCGTCGTCCTCGTCGAAGGTGACGACGTTGACGGTCGGGACCTCGTCGGGGTCGGGCACCGGCGCGCCCTCGAACACCTCGGTGGACACCAGCCGGTGCGGCGGGTCGATCTCGCGGTACTCGCCGTGGAAGCCGACCTCCATCCCCTCGTCCCGGGTGACGAACCGCCACCGGCCGCCGACCCTGAGATCGACCTCGCAGGCGAGCCACTCGGCGGTACCGAAGCTCCACCACTGCCTGACGAGGTCGGGGGTGGTGTACGCCTTGAACAGGAGCTCGGCGGGGGCGTCGAAGACGCGGCTGATGACGATCTCGGTGTCGGACGGCTGGGTGATGACGGCCGAGCCGTGTCGGTTGCGCGTAGTGCTGCTCATGGTTCGCTCTCCTGGGCCTTGAGCTCGGCGACGAGGTCGTCGAGCCGGTCGAGACGGGTGTTCCAGGTGCGCTCGAAGGTGCGCACCCAGTCGTGGACGGGCTTGAGCGCCGGCCCGTTGACCCGGTACCAGCGGTGCCGCCCATCCACGCGAACGGACACGAGACCGACCGCCCGCAACACGCCGAGGTGCTTGGACACCTGCGGCTGGCTGAGGCCGAGCCGATCCACGAGCTCGCTCACCGTGGCCTCCGCGTCGCCCAAGGCGTCGAGCAGGTCACGCCGGCTCGCCTCCGCCACGGCGTTGAACACATCGGCCGTGGTCGGTGTACGAGCCATGGCGCCATCATATTCCTATATCGGAATGTGTCAACTCCGCGGCTGCCATTCGGGATCCCGCCCGATCAGCCCGAGGAGCCGGTGTTGCAGCGGCGCATCCTCGGGCACTTGCACCTCGGGCCCGAGCACCTCGATCCCGGGCCCGAACGCGCCGGGCGTGCGGTAGCGCTCCATGACCTCGGCGGGGATGGCCCGGGTGCTCGTCCACAGCCGCTCCACGTCCTCGGGGTCGATGGTGTCGTCCTGGCCGGTGGCGCGGGCCAGGTCCCAGCGGTGCTGGGCCATGTCGTCGCTGAGCACGAGATCGATGTGCCGCTCGACCGTCATCCGTCCCGTCGGGGTGTCGCACTCCACGGCCCCGAGCGCGGGGTCGGCGAGCACGGCCTCGGCGTCGTCCCGGGCGGCCCGGAACGCGGCCAGCGGGTCCTCGGCCACCGGCGGCGCGGCCGTGCGCGGGCGGTCGACGGCCCCGAGCACGTGGTCATGCATGCCGACGACGTGGCCCACGACATCGCGGGCCGTCCACTGCTCGCACGGCGACTGATCGGCCCACTGGTCCGGGCGCACGCCCTCGATCGTGTGCTCGAACTCGTCGGCCCGGCGGCGGTAGCGGTCGGCGACGGCGGTCATGACAGCTGCTCCAGCA
>JBKPRV010000140.1:0-3799 GCA_046734715.1 Actinomycetota bacterium
CCTGGCCGCCATGATCGCCACGGGACTGGGCAGCCTGGCGGTGACATGGTGGTCAAGCCCGATCGACAAGACCGCTCTCCAGTTCCCGCGGATGGCACCGCTGCTGTTCGCCTCACGCGGCATCGCCCCCATCGGCTACGCCGCTTTCGCCTTCGCCCTCGGTGTGACCGTGGGGATGCTGGTCCGGCGCATCGTCCCGGCCATGGCCATCACACTGGCCATCTTCGTAGTCGCCCAGATCGCCATGCCGCTGCTCGTCCGGCCCCACCTCATGGCGCCGACCCGTTCGAGCGTCGCCATCACCGAGGCTAACTTCGACGAGTTCAGCTGGGGTCCCGACGGCTCCGTGGAGGTGCGGTCGGACGCCGCGGGCCCCGCGGGTGCCTGGGTCCTGTCCAGCCACACCGTGGACCCGTCCGGCCACGCCATCGACCACATCTCGATCTCTTCGCCCTCAGGAGCGTGCGCCGCCCCCGCGCTCACCGACCCACAGGACAAAGGGCCTGCCGGAGAGCGCATCACGCAGTGCCTCGCCGAGCTCGAGCGGCTCGGCTACCGGCAAGTGGCGACCTACCACGCCGCCAGCCGCTTCTGGCCCTTCCAGTGGTTGGAGACCGGCATCTACGTGGCCCTCGCCTGCGTCCTCGCCGGCTTCTGCTTCTGGCGCCTCCGCCGCCCGCTGCCCTGACCCTCGCTACGTGGCTCGGCCCCCGGGAGCGCGCCGAGGGTGCTGCGGAATGGCGGAGAGGTCGGCCAGATTGCCCCAGGTGCAGGCCTGGGGATGCGCGCGACCCTGCCTCGTGGTGGCGGTCCTGCTGCTCGGGGGCGGCCGTGGTGGCGGCGACGATGGCGGGCGCTCGGGCGCGTCTCCGACCGCTGAGGACGCGGAAGGCGACCAGGCCGCCGTGGCGGCGGTCGAAGGCTATGTGACTGCCATGGCCGCCGGTAATGGCGACGCCGCCATGGAGCATCGCTGTCGACGGCCGCGTATCTGGAGGCGCTCGACGAGGCGCGCGAGGGCCTGGCCGACCCGGGGGCACCGGGGGTGGCGACGCTGGCCGAGCTGATACCGCAGGCCGTGGGCCCCGACCCCCGGTTGGTCACCGACGGGGCGGTTGATGTGTCCATGGCGAGCGGCCCGCTCGAGGGTGCGCGGGACAGCTGGATGCGCAGGTGGCAGAACGCCGACGGCGGGGCGACGGTGGCCGCCTACCGCTACGCATCACCGACGGAGGCGCGGCGCCATGCCGAGGCGTGGCTCACCGAACAGGCCAAGAGCACATCGAGAGGTTCGAGATCCCGGACGTCGCGGTTGACCCTCAGGCCCGGTCACGCAGCCGCGCCGGGCCCTGGGAGCAGGTCGATGTCGAGTGCGTGCATGGGCTCTCCGCAGTGCTCGCAACGCAGGTCGACGCGGCTGATCTCGCCGCAAGCGTGGTGGCGGTAGAGCACCGGGGGGCCGGGTTGGCCGGCCAGCCACCTGTCGCCCCAGCGGACCATGACCGTGAGCAGGTCGACGAGTTCGGTCCCCTTGGGCGTCAGGTGGTACTCGTAGCGCGGCCGTCGGTCGTAAGGGCGGCGCTCCAGCACCCCTTGGTCGACGAGATGGTTGAGGCGCTCAGTGAGCACCTTGCGCGAGATCCCGAGGTCCGCCTGGAGCTCGTCGAACCGCCGCATCCCGACCCAGACGTCGCGCAGGATCAGCGGCGACCACGGCTCCCCGATCACGTCGAGCGTGCGTGCGATCGAGCAGGTCATGTCCCCAAAGCTGGTGCGCTGCATGGGCTCATCGTAGCAATTGGAGTTCCCTTAGGGAACTTTGAGTGCTAACTTCCGGGTCTCTTTACGAAACTGGGAGGGAGCACGACGATGAGCAAGGTCTTCAGCGCCTTGGCGGTCTCGGTCGACGGCTACATCACCGGTCGCGACCCCGGCCCCGGCCGCGGTCTCGGCGACGGGTCGATGCTGTTCGACTGGTACTTCGACGGCGACACGCCGAGCCAGGTGTTCGAGGGGTTCCGGCTCAGCGAGCCCAGCGTCGGGGTCTTCGACGCGGTCGCCCGCCGTGTCGGCGCGACCGTGGCCGGGCGCAACACATACGAGGACTCCGACCGCTTCGGCGACGGCGGTGGTCCCCACCCGACCGCGCCGCTGTTCGTCCTCAGCCACCGACCGGCCCCGGAGATGACCGGCCGCCAGACGCTCGTCACCACCGGGATCGAAGACGCGGTGGCGGCGGCCCGCGAGGCCGCGGGCGACAAGGACGTCGCGCTGATGGGTGGCGGTGTCGTGACCGAGGCGCTGAAGGCGGGGCTGGTGGACGAGCTGATCCTCCACCAGGTGCCGGTGCTGCTGGGCGACGGCCGTCCGTACTTCCAAGAGCTTCCGGACCACGTCCGGCTGCGCCTCGTCGATGCGGTGCCGGCCCCGGGAGTCACCCATCTCCACTACGAGGTCGAGCGATGACCACATCCGTCACCGATGAGCAGGTCCGACAGCTGGCGGCAACGGCGAAGGAGGTCGACGCTCGACGCAGGTAGGGAGTGGCACACCAATTGCCTCGGCCCAGGCTTCGGAGTGCGACGAAGCCTTCCCGGAGCGGGCCCTTGTCGGCACCTACGCGGGTGCTCATGAGGGGATCTCGTCCAGAGGGGGCTGTGAGACCGGACTACGCCCAGGCGTCATGGTCAGCGGGGCCGCTGGGCTGAGCAGTGGGTCGTAGAAGCCTGGTACGTGGCACGCGCAGGAGCCCGTAGATCTGCGGCTGCTTCCCGAGATCTGTCTGATGGTGCTTCAGGTCGGGGGCGGTGCGGCCTGCGTGTTCGGCCTGGCCGGAGTGCACTGCGATGCATCGCTGGCGTCAGAAGCCGAAGCGGGTGAGGCCGCCGGGCTCGGTGCCGAGCACCACGGTCGCCGATCGTGGCTCGATGCGATACACGTTCCACGGCGGTGGTCCTTGCGACGGCGCATTGAACGGAGCGGTGATTCCCAACCCGCTTTCATCGGGTTCGGCTGGCCAGCCACCGTCTGCCCACGCCTTGGCAGCACGCGCCACGGCGTCGGTGTCGGTCACTCGGGCCGCGTCGCCCTCGATGACGACGTCGGCGTCCAGGATCGACACGGCGATCGAGCAGCGCGGATCGCGTTCGACGTTGCGGCGCTTCCGGGTGCCGGAGCCCGTCTGGAACCAGTAGGACCCGTCGAGCCAGATGGCCCCGACAGCGGTCACATGTGGGCTGCCGTCCGCGTTGATTGTCGTGAGCCAGGTCGTACGGGCGTTGTGCGCGTCCGGGGCCGGTGCTGATCCGGCGTCGAGCTTGTCGACGATGGTGGCCCAGTCAACTGGCGGCAAACCTTCTGCTGCGCCCAGGTTGGTGATCTCCATGTCGCTTCCCCTTTGTGGTCGGACGAGTCTTGTGCGGTTGTCGTCGATCAGACGAGTAGTGGTCGGCGAAGTCATCTACCCGCGATAGCTGTGTCCGGTCGGTTCGCCTCGGAAGGTGTTCAGGTGGTGACTTGGCCGCCTGCGATGTCGAGGGTGATACCTGTTATCCACGATGAGGCGTCGGAGGCGAGGAACAGTGCGGCTTGGGCGACGTCGGTGGGGACGCCCAGCCGGCGCAGTGGATACATCGCGGCCATCTGGCGTTGTGTCTCTGCCGGGATGGCCTGTTCCATGTGTTCGTTGAGGACGGTCGACGGCGAGAGGCAGTTGACCCGCACGCCCGCCGGTCCGACCTCGTTGGCGACCTGTTGGGAGAACACGATGATGCCGGCCTTGGCTGCCGCGTAGGCGATG
>JBKPRV010000141.1:0-13951 GCA_046734715.1 Actinomycetota bacterium
CACCGGAGGCGTGCGCCGGCCGGTACGGCCGTTACCTCGTGACCCACGACGTCACCTGCGACGAGGCCGGCACGCTGACGGTGACGACGACGTACCACGATCCGCTCTCAAACCTGTTCCCGGCGCCCCGGCCCCTGATGCTCGAACCGCTCGGCGGGGGGAGCTGGGCCGGCCAGCGCCCGTACGAGGACTTTCCCCAGCTGTGGGACTTCAGCGAGCCGGATGTCGACGGCCGACCGCGCCTGCTCATGGCCGGCCGGCTGAGCGCCCGGGTGGACTGACCGACCGGCGTTCAGGCGGGGCGGACGACAGACCCGCCGGCGCTGTCCTCGATGACGTAGCCCGCGGCCTTGATCTGGTCGCGGAGGGCGTCGGCTCGGGCCCAGTCGCGGTCGGCCCGGGCCTCGTCGCGCTCGCGGGCCAGGTCGACGATCTCCGCCGGGACCTCGGCCTCCTCGCCGTGCAGCTCCAGGCCCAGGGCGCCGGTGATCTCGATCACCGCCGCTGCCTTCCGGCCCGCCGCGTCGGGGTCGCGGGCGTCGAGGGCGGCGTTGGCCTCCCGGACCAGGTCGGACACCAGGGCCATGGCCTCTTGCGTATGGAGGTCGTCGTCCATCACCTCCCGGAACCGGTCGAGCGCGGCCGGATCCGGAGGCACCGAGCCCTCGGCCACTGCGGGCAGCTCGGCCGCCACCCGGCGGGCGAAGGCGTCGAGGCGGTCGAGGCCGCCCTCCGCCTGCACCAGCGTCTCGTCGGTCACCTCGATGGGCGAGCGGTAGTGCGCCTGGAGCGACAGCAGCCGGTAGGCCCGGGAGTCGTACTTGTCGACCAGATCCAGCACGTTGGACACGTTGCCCAGCGACTTGGACATCTTGGTGCCCTCGACCTCGACCATCCCGCAGTGGAACCAAAGCTGCGCGAACTGATGGCCGTCGGCCACCGCCTGCGCCCGCTCGTTCTCGTGGTGGGGGAAGCGCAGGTCGAGCCCGCCGCAATGGATGTCGAACCCGTCGCCCAGCAGGTCGAGCGACATGACCACGCACTCGGTGTGCCAGCCGGGTCGCCCCGGGCCCCAGGGCGAGTCCCAGGTGGGCTCGCCGGGCTTGGCCTTCTTCCACAGCACGAAGTCGATGGGCGAGCGCTTCTCCTCCGTGGCCTCGACGCGGGCGCCGGCCCGCAGCGACTCCAGCGGCTGGCCCGCCAGCTCGCCGTAGCCGGGGACCTTCTCCACCTCCATGTAGACCCCGTCGCTGGTCTCGTAGGCGTAGCCGCCCTCGACCAGCCGGCCGATGAGATCGACCATCTGGTCGACATACGCGGTGGCGTGGGGGTCGTGGTCGGGGCGTCCCACCCCGAGCGCGCCGATGCCCCGGTACCAGACGGCCTCGCAGCGCTCGGTGATGTCCCGCCAGTCCCGCTGCTCGGCCTGGGCGCGGGCGATGATCTTGTCCTCGATGTCGGTGATGTTCGACACGAACGTGACGTCGTAGCCCGACCACACCAGGTAACGGCGGAGCACGTCGTAGGAGATGTTGGTGCGCCCGTGGCCGATGTGGGGCGGGCCGTACACGGTCGGGCCGCACGCGTAGATCGACACCTTGCCGGGATCGCGCGGCTCCAGGGGCACGACGCGGCCCCTGGCGGTGTCGAACAACCTGAGCATGGGGCGCGAGGGTACCTAGCGCCCCGCAGGGGAGGGCACCGAGTAACCGAGCTCGACCAGCGTCGGCCCCATGAGCTCGTGCATCACGTCCCGCTCGGCCGCGGTGAGGTTGGTGCGCCAGCCACCCGGCGTGGCCGAGCGGATCTCCTTGCCCTCGCCGCGGTCCGCCACCGGCACGGCCTCGAAGGCGTGCGCCTCGGCCACCTCCGCCAGGCGTGCGGCCCCTACCTCCAGGCCCAGGCAGCCGCACACGCGGGCCAGCTCGCGGGCCGGGTCGGCCACCAGGTCCTCGTAGCGGACCAGCACGCGGCGCGAGGAGCCGTGCTGGGCGTACACCCGCTGCACCACCGCGGTCCGGTAGGTCCAGACCGCTGACTGCCAGCGCACCAGCGCCACCCGACCGGCCTCGGTGACGGGGAAGGCGCCCTCGTCCAGGGCCCACGACCCCTCGCGGTAGGCCGCCAGCCACGAGTCGACCACGTCCCGACCGTCCCGGAGCAGGAACACCACCCGGGAGCCCGGGAACAACGACACGATGAGGTCGGCCACGTGCGAACCCGGCTCCTTGACCACCACCAGGGGGTCGGGGCAGCCCTCGGGCGCCTCGGCCCGGGCCTGGGCCGCGAAGCGCGCGGCCACCAGGCTCCGCAGCGCCGGCTCCCAAGCCGAGCGGTAGCGGTCGCTGAAGAAGTAGCTGTCCTTGTCGTGCTTGACCCGGTCGAGGGTGGTCAGGTCGGGCGGGGGTTCGGCCGTGGCCCACGCGAGCGAGATCGGGCGCCACACACCCAGGTGGTGCCCCAGGTGCGGGTCGTCGACGGCCACCACCCCGTCCAGGCCGGCGAGCATGCGCAGCAGCCACGTGCTGCCGCTGCGTGACGACCCGAAGATCCAGGCCAGCCGGTCATCCTCCATCGCCGCGAGAATTACCCCCCGCCTCGCCGGAGGAAACGATTCGCTTTCCGGCCCATGTGGTCGCCGCCACTACCCTTGACCAGCGTGAGCAGCATTCCCGACAAGCCCAGCCTGGACGGGCTGGAGGCCAAGTGGCGCAAGCTCTGGGCCGAGGAGGGCACCTACCGGTTCGACCGCACCAAGGCCCGGGCCGAGGTGTTCTCCATCGACACGCCCCCGCCCACGGTGTCGGGCACGCTGCACCCGGGCCACGTCTGCTCCTTCACCCACACCGACTTCGTCGCCCGCTACCAGCGGATGCGGGGCAAGGAGGTGTTCTACCCGATGGGCTGGGACGACAACGGCCTCAACGTCGAACGCCGCGTCCAGATCCTGACCGGCACCCGCTGCGACCCCTCGCTCCCCTACGACCCGGACTTCCACCCGCCCGAGACGGTGGGCAAGAAGGACAAGCCCATCCCCGTCAGCCGCCCGAACTTCGTGGCCCTGTGCGGCGAGGTGGTCGAGCAGCTGGAGGAGACCTACTTCGAGCTGTGGTCCGACGTCGGCCTGTCCGTCGACTGGCGCTACAGCTACCGCACCATCGGCCCCGAGGCGACCCGCGCCAGCCAGCGCGGCTTCCTGCGGCTGCTGGAGCGGGGCCTCGCCTACCGGGCCGAGTCGCCCACCCTGTGGGACGTCGACTTCCGCACCGCGGTGGCCCAAGCCGAGCTGGCCGACCGGGACACGGCCGGCGCATTCCACAAGCTGCGCTTCCACGGCCCCGACGGCGAGGACCTGTTGATCGACACCACGCGGCCCGAGCTGCTGCCCGCGTGCGTCGCCCTGGTCGCCCACCCATCTGACGAGCGCTACCGGCCCCTGTTCGGCCGCACCGCGACCACGCCGCTGTTCGGTGTCCAGGTCCCGGTGGTGGCGCACGAGTTGGCCGACCCCGAGAAGGGGACCGGCATCGCCATGATCTGCACGTTCGGCGACACCACCGACGTCACGTGGTGGCGCGAGCTGGGACTGCCCATCCGGATCGTCGTCGAGCGCGACGGCCGGCTGCGCCCCGTCAGTTGGGGCGAGCCGGGCTGGGAGTCGACGGACGCGGCCACCGCCCAGCACCACTACGACGAGCTGGCCGGCCGCACGGTCAAGCAGGCCCAGGCCCGGATCGTCGAGCTGCTGGCCGAGACGGGCGAGATGGAGGGCCGGCCCCGGCCCATCACCCACCCGGTCAAGTTCTGGGAGAACGGCACCCGCCCGCTGGAGATCGTCACCTCCAACCAGTGGTTCATCCGCTACCCGGCCAAGGACGCCATGATCGCCCGCGGCCGCGAGCTGGCCTGGTGGCCCGACTTCATGCGGGTCCGCTACGAGAACTGGGTGAACGGCCTGCAGGGCGACTGGAACATCACCCGCCAGCGCTTCTTCGGCGTGCCCTTCCCCGCCTGGTACCCCATCGACGCCCAAGGGACCGTCGACTACCTGAGCCCGATCCTCGCCGACGAGGCCTCGCTGCCCGTCGACCCCACCACCGTGGCCGCGCCCGGCTTCCGCGAGGACCAGCGCGACCAGCCCGGTGGGTTCGCGGCCGACCCCGACGTGATGGACACCTGGGCCACCTCGTCGCTGACGGCCCAGATCGTGTCCGGGTGGGTCGACGACCCGGACCTGTTCGAGCGCACGTTCCCCATGGACATGCGGCCCCAGGCCCACGAGATCATCCGGACCTGGCTGTTCTATTCGGTCGTCCGCTCCCACTACGAGCACGGCGTCCTGCCCTGGTCCAACGCCGCCATCTCGGGCTTCGTCTTCGACCCGGACCGCAAGAAGCTGTCCAAGTCGGCCGGCAACGCCCCCGACGACCCCAACGTCCTCATCGGCACCTACGGTGCCGACGCGGTGCGCTACTGGGCCGCGGGCGGCCGCCCGGGCATGGACCTGGCGCTCGAGCCCAAGCAGATGAAGATCGGCCGCAAGCTGGCCATCAAGCTGCTCAACGCCTCCAAGCTCTCCCTGGGCCTGGAGGCCACGACCTCAGGGCGGGTGACCGCGCCCCTCGACCGCTCGATGCTGGCCGCGCTGGGCGACCTGGTGGCCGAGGCCACCGCCGCCTTCGACCGCTACGACTACGCCCGGGCGCTGGAGCGCACCGAGGGCTTCTTCTGGTCCTTCTGCGACGACTACCTCGAGCTGGTCAAGAACCGGGCCTACGGCTCCGACGGTGAAGCCGGCCAGGCGTCGGCCCGCACCGCGCTGGGCGTGGCCCTACGGGCGCTGCTCGGACTGTTCGCGCCGTTCCTCCCGTTCGTCACCGAAGAGGTCTGGTCGTGGTGGCAGCCGGGCTCGATCCACCGCTCGTCGTGGCCCTCGGCCGATGCGCTGCACGAGGCGGCCGAGGCCGACGCCGCCTCGCCCGGCGACGAGCCCGATCCCCAGATCCTGGCCGTGGCGGCCGCGGTGCTGGGCGAGGTCCGCAAGGCCAAGAGCGAGGCCAGGCGCTCCATGCGGGCCGAAGTCGCGACGGTCACGGTGGTCGACACCCCGGCCCGGCTCGCCCTGCTGTCGCTCGTGGAGGACGACGTCCGCCGCGCCGGCCACATCGCCCACTGGCGCCTGGTCGAGGGCGACGCCCTCGCCGTCACGGTCGAGCTCGCGCCCGAGGACTGACGGCTACCCGCGGATCGCCTGGTCAGGGGGCCGGGCCCGCCAGGTGGATGTCGAGCTCGCGAAACGCGTCGCAGACCCGGCGGCGCAACTCGCGCATGACCTTGAACTGCTCCGCGGGGCGGGTCTTGACCAGGGTGCGGAGGGTGATGCCGGTGGGGCCGATGCGCTCGACGCCCAGCACGTCGGGCTCCTCCAGGATGCGGCGCGACCACTGCGGGTCCTCCCACAGCTCGTCGGCGACGGCCTTGACCGCGCCCAAGGCGCGGGCGAGGTCGGTGTCGGCCGTGACCTCCACGTCCAGCACGGCGCGGGCCCAGTCCTGGGACATGTTGCCCACCCGCAGGATGGTGCCGTTGGGGATGTACCAGATGGTGCCGCTGGTGTCCCGGACGCTGGTGGTGCGCAGCGTGATGTCCTCGACCGTGCCCGTGGCCACGCCCGCGTCGATGAGGTCGCCCACGCCGTACTGGTCCTCGACGAGCATGAAGATGCCCGACAGGAAGTCCTTGACCAGGCTCTGGGCGCCGAAGCCGAGGGCCACACCCGCGACGCCGGCGCCCGCGATGAGCGGGCCGAGGGCCACGCCCAGCTCGCCCAGGATCATGATGACCGCGATCGTCCAGATGACGGTCGTGGCGATGGAGCGCAGGACGAGGCCCAGGGTCTGGGCCCGGGCGGCGGCGCGCAGCGACATCGAGCCGGTGCTGCGGAGAGCGCTGGGCGTGTGGTTCCGGATGGTGCCGAGGGTCCCATTGGCCCCCGAATCGACGATCCTGCTGGTCAGGCGTCTGATGCTGCGCCGCACCAGCCGGTTGGCGATGGCGGCGACGGCGACGATGAGCAGGATGTGGAGGGGCGGCACCAGGAGCCGGTCCACCGCCTCGGCCCACGCCTCGCTGCCCGTCCACTGGAAGACCTGGCGGCACACCAGGGACGGGTCGGCGCCGCAGGCCTGTTGGATGTCCTCAGCGGTTTGTGCCAGCACCACGGCGGGCCACCGTACCGAGACCGTGTGTTGAGTGTCACGCGCTCAAGATTGCTAGGTGGGGAATCTTTAGGCCGCCCTTAGAGTTGTTTGCCTCAGTCAACTATCTCCACCTGCAGTCCGAGAAGGGGGCCAACTGATGGCCGATCTGGACACCGTCACTCTGCCGGTTCTGCCGCTGACCGACGACGTCGTGCTGCCCGGCATGGTGGTGACGCTGGCTCTCGAGACCAGCGAGGCCAAGGCCGCGGCCGACGCCGCCGCCAAGGCCGGCAACACCCTCCTGCTCGTCCCCCGCCTGGGGGACGGCCGTTACGCGCGGGTCGGCACCGTCGCCCGCATCGAGAACCGTGGCCAGCTCCCGGGTGGCATGCCCGCGCTGGTCATCCGCGCCACGGTGCGCGCCGAGGTGGGCCTCGGCGTCATCGGCGAGACCAGCGGGCTGTGGGTCCACGCCTCGCCCGTCGACGACGGTGAGCTGTCCGAGGAGTCCGAGGCCGTCGCCACCGAGCTGCGGGCCGCGCTGCGGGCGCTGTTCCAGGCCCTCGGCGGCCGCCGCCTGACCGAGGTGCTGCGCGGCGTGGACGAGCCCTCGGCCCTCGCCGACCTGGTGGGCTGGTGGCCCGACCTGGCCGTCGAGCGCAAGATCGAGCTGCTCGAGACCCTCGACCTGGGCGACCGGCTGACGCTGGTGCTGGGCTGGGTCAAGGACGCGCTCGCCGAGCACGAGCTGACCGAGAAGATCCGCAACGACGTGTCCGAGGGCCTGGAGAGCCGCCAGCGCGAGTTCCTCCTGCGCCAGCAGATGGACGCCATCCGCAAGGAGCTCGGCGAGGACGGCGACGACGACACCATCGGGAGCTACCGCGAGCGCCTCACCGCCCTGGTGGAGGCGGGCGCGGTGCCCGAGGCCACCCGGAAGGCCATCGAGCGGGAGATCGACCGCTTCGAGCGCACGCCCGAGCAGAACATCGAGCACGGCTGGATCCGCAACTGGCTCGACACCGTGTTCGAGATCCCGTGGGGCGAGCACAGCGTGGACGACTACGACATCGTCAAGGCCCGCGAGGTGCTCGACGCCGACCACACCGGCCTCGAGGAGGTCAAGGACCGCATCGTCGAGATGCTGGCCGTACGCAAGCTGCTGGCCGAGCGCGCCGCCGAGTTGGAGGAGTCCGACCAGGACGCCGCTGGGCCGGTCGACCGCAACATGGCCGGCGACATCGCCGGCGGTGGCCGCCGTCCCGGCGCCATCGTCGCCCTCGCCGGTCCTCCCGGGGTCGGCAAGACGTCGCTGGGCGCCTCGGTCGCCCGCGCCCTGGGGCGCAAGTTCACCCGCATCGCCCTCGGCGGCATCCGCGACGAGGCCGAGATCCGGGGCCACCGGCGCACCTACGTCGGCGCCCAGGCCGGCCGCATCGTCCGGGCGCTGACCGAGGCCGGGACCATGAACCCGGTCATCCTGCTCGACGAGGTCGACAAGGTCGGCGCCGACTGGCGGGGCGACCCTTCGTCCGCCCTGCTGGAGGTGCTGGACCCGGCCCAGAACCACACCTTCCGGGACCACTACCTGGAGGTCGACCTCGACCTCTCGGACGTGCTGTTCCTGGCCACCGCCAACATGCTGGAGACCATCCCCGGCCCGCTGCTGGACCGCATGGAGGTCATCCGGCTGGACGGCTACACCCACGACGAGAAGGTCGCCATCGCCCGTGACCACCTCTTCGCCCGCCAGCAGGCCCGCAACGGCCTGCGCGACGGCGAGGTCGAGGTGACCGACGCGGCGCTCGGTGAGATCGTGGACGGCTACACCCGGGAGGCCGGGGTCCGGAACCTGGAGCGCGAGCTGGGCAAGCTATTGCGCAAGGCCGCCACCGAGGTGGCCCAGGGCTCCGAGACACCGATCGTGGTCGACATCGCGGACGTGCCCCGCTACCTCAAGCGGCGCCGGTTCCACGACGAGGCCGCCGACCGCACGTCGGTGCCGGGCGTGGCCACCGGCCTGGCCGTGACCGGCGCGGGCGGCGACGTGCTGTTCGTGGAGGCCACCTCCATGCCCGGCGAGTCGGGGATGACCGTGACCGGCCAGCTCGGCGACGTGATGAAGGAGTCGGCGCAGATCGCGCTGTCCTACGTCCGCTCCCGGGCCGACCGCCTCGGCATCGACCAGGCCGCGCTGGACGGCAAGCGCTTCCACGTCCACTTCCCCGCCGGTGCCGTCCCCAAGGACGGTCCCTCGGCCGGCATCACCATGACCACCGCCCTGGTCAGCCTGCTCCGGGGCACGCCGGTGCGATCCACCGTGGCCATGACCGGCGAGGTCACGCTGTCGGGCCGGGTGCTGCCCATCGGCGGGGTCAAGCAGAAGGTGCTGGCCGCCCACCGGGCCGGGCTGCGTGAGGTGATCCTGCCGCTGCGCAACGAGCCCGACCTGGACGACGTGCCCGAGGCCGTCCGGGAGGAGATGACCTTCCACCCGGTCGACGACGTGGCCAAGGTCCTCGACCTGGCCTTGGAGCCCATCCCCGCCGCCGTGGCGGCCTGATAGGGGACGGCATCGCCGCCGGCCCGAGGGCCTGTCCTGTAGGTCATGGCGCACGCCTCTCCGGCCAGATGACGTCGCTCCTGGCTCGGAGATCCGCACACCGGACCTACAGGACAGGCCCTAGGCTCGGCGGCGATGTCGACCCAGGCGTCCCCCGCCGCCGAGGCCGAGGCCACCCACCACGGTCCTGCCAACTACGAGGCGCCCGAGCCCCGGAGCTCGAAGCCCACCGTCCCGCTGCCCCCCGACGGCGTCGGCTACCGGCTCAAGCGCAAGCTGCTGGGCAAGCCCATGCACTCGGAGCAGCTCGAGCACGAGCGCCTGGGCAAGCCCACGGCCCTGGCCGTGTTCGCCTCCGACAACCTGTCGTCGTCGGCGTACGCCACCGAGGAGATCCTGCACGTCCTGGTGCCGTACTTCGGGCTGGCGGCCTTCGCCCTGGTGCTGCCGGTCACGTTCGCCATGCTGATCGTGCTGGGCCTGCTGATCATCAGCTACCGGGAGACGATCAAGGAGTACCCCTCGGCCGGCGGCGCCTACCTGGTCACCCGCGACAACTTCGGCATCGTCCCCGCCCAGGTGGCGGGGGCCGCGCTGCTGATCGGCTACATCCTCACCGTGGCCGTGTCGGTGGCGGCCGGCAGCGCGGCGATCGCCTCGACCATCACCGCGCTGGAGCCCTGGCGGGTGCCGCTGTCGCTGTTCTTCATCGCCCTCATCGCCTACGGGAACCTGCGGGGCGTGCGGGAGTCGGGGAAGCTGTTCGCGGCGCCCACGTACTTCTTCATGCTGAACATGGCGCTGCTGATCACCTGGGGCATCGTCTCGTACGTGTCGGGCGACCTGGGACATCTGGGCACGTTCCAGAGCGGCATGGTCGAGGAAGGCAGCCACGCCGGCCTGATGACGGCGGCCTCGGCCTACGTGCTGGCCAAGGCGTTCGCCTCCGGCGGTTCCGCCGTCACCGGCGTGGAGGCCATCTCCAACGGCGTGCCCGCCTTCCGCAAGGTCGAGTGGCGCAACGCCCGCCAGACGCTGGTCGTCATGGGCAGCGGGCTGGCCGTGATGTTCCTGGGCCTGTCGTTCCTGGCGTCGAAGATCGAGGTCATCCCGTTCGAGTCGGGCACGCCCACGGTGCTGGCCCAGATCGGCGAGGTGGTCTACGGCCACAGCGGGTCGGGCGAGTTCCTGTCGAACACGCTCAACGTGGCCACCATGCTGATCCTGGTGCTGGCGGCCAACACCGGCTTCGCCGACTTCCCGCGGCTGGCCAACCTCCAGGCCGGCGACAGCTTCCTGCCCCGCCAGCTGACCAAGCGGGGGCACCGGCTGGTGTTCTCCAACGGGATCATCGCCCTCGCGGCCGCGGCCGCGGTCTTGGTGGTGGTCAGCAACGCGGCTGTCACCCGGCTGATCCCCGTCTACGCCATCTCGGTGTTCACCGGCTTCACCATGTCGCAGTCGGGCATGACCAAGCACCACCTGCGCAAGCGGGAGAAGGGCTGGGTCCGGGGCATCCTGGCCAACGGCGTCGGGGCCGTGCTGTCGGGAGCGATCGTGCTGATCGTGGCCATCACCCGCTTCGACGACGCCTGGGTGATCCTGCCGATCATGCCGCTGGTGGTGGTCATCCTGCTGCGGCTGAACCGCCAGTACGAGCAGGAGCGGGTGGCGCTGGAGACCGACGTGCCCGCCGCGGCCACCGCGCCCATCCTGCGCCGGCACGTGGTGATGGTGTTCGTGGACCGGCTGGACCTGGCCGCGGCCCGCGCCATCCAGTACGCCCGCACGCTGACGCCCGACGAACTGCGGGCGGTCCACTTCGTGGTGGACGACGACGCCGGCCAGCGCCTGGCCGACGAGTGGCGGCGGCTGGGGCTGTCCCGCGTGCGGCTGGACATGGTGGCGTGCCCGGACCGGCGGCTCACCCAGGCCGCGGTCGAGCACGTGGCCTACGAGCTGTCGGACGGCGAGACCGAGGTGTCGGTGCTGCTGCCCGACCGCAAGTACAACGGTCTCTGGCACCGGATCCTGCACGACCGCACGGCCGAGACGATCGCCGAAGCGGTGTCCAAGCTGCCCCACGCCAACGTGACCACGGTGCCGTTCCACCTCGACGCCTGGATGGCCGACGACGTGGTCGAGCTGGTGCCGCCCCACAACCGGGGCCGGCTCACCACCAGGCCCAAGCCGGTGAGGGACCGGCCGCCCCGGACCGACACGTCGACGGTGACCCCCATCGCGGAGGTCCGCTGGCGGGACATGGTGCGGGTCAAGGGCCAGATCCGCACGGTGCGGGTCGCCCCTCAGCGCGACGTGCCCACGTTCGAGTGCGTCGTCGACGACGGCACGGGCACCATCCTCGCCGTCTTCCTCGGCCGCCGGGACGTGGCGGGGCTCAAGGTCGGCACCCGGGTGGAGATCACCGGCACGGCCGGCGTCCACCAGAACCGCCTTGCCATCCTCAACCCCGCCTACCGGCTGATCACCTCACACTGAGGCGCGGGCAGCCTCGGCCGGGCCCTGCCAGATGCCGTAGGCGAGGTAGGGCCGGAAGCCCATCTCCACGTTGATGGCCAGCATGTACGGATTGGACTCGGCGTTGTAGGTCTGGACCGCCTCGATGCCCGGAGTGTGGTCGCGCGCCCGGCGCAGGTTGGCGGCCTTGAGCCAGCGGCCCAGGCGGTGGCCGCGGTGGGCGGCGACGACGCCGGTGTCGCCCTGCTCGGCCACCCGGGGGCGGTCGGGCCACACGACGATCTGGCTGACGCCGGCGGGCTCGCCGTCCGGGGCGAGGGCCAGGGTCGTGACGACGTTGCCACCCTTGGCGGTCCAGAAGCGCTCGCGCTGCAGGAGGTGCTCGACCGTCAGCGGCTGGGGGTGCCAGTCGAGGTCGTCGAGGGGGGCGTCGATCATGGCGTCGAGCGCCCGGGCCAGCCGCTCGGCCCACTCGTCCGGGCACACGCCGACCCAGCCCTCCAGCCGGTAGCCCGGCGCGTGGGTGGGGCCTTGGTCGATCCAGGCCCGCTGCTGGGCGTCGTCGACGTCGGCGATGAGCAGGCGGCTGCAGCGCTCCTCCTGGCGGTGGGACAGGCCCAGCGCCCGGCAGAAGGCGGCGCCGGTCTCGTCGCGAGCCGCGCCCAACACCGATGTGCCGCCTTCGTCGATCAGCGCGTCGAGCGCCACTCGGGCCAAGGCCCGGCCCACACCCTGGCGGCGGTGCGCGGCGAGGGTCATGGCGAACAGCTCCAGCGTGGCGTCGTTCGTGCCGTCGCGCTCCTGCTCGATGTAGGCGGCGCCCACCGGCTCGCCGTCCTGCGTCGCCAGCCACGCCCGGTGGAACAAGCTGGGCGGCGTCTGGAACAGGTCGACCGCGATCTCGGACGCGGGCGTGACGGGATCGCCGGGGTCGCGCTCGGCGTCCTCGGCCTGCCACACGCGCACGAGCGCGTCGAACTCGGGGGAACCGGGGCCCGTCACCTCGGTGACACGGGTCTCGGTGGCAGTTGCCGCCATGCCCACCGGGATAGCCCGCGGCCTCGTCGGGGGGCGAACGATTATCGCCCACGGCAGACTGCACGGCGTGACCGACGCGCTCGCTGCGGACCTCGCCGCCGCCCTGGCGCCCGACCGGGTGCGCACGGGTGGGGTCGAGCTGGGCCTGTACGGGCGCGATGCCTCGGTGCTGTCGGGCGAGGCCGCGGTGGCCTGCTTCCCGCTCGACGGGGACGAGGTGGCGGCGGCCGTGCGCATCGCCCGGCGGCACGGCCGGCCGTTCGTGGCCCGGGGCTCGGGGACCGGATTGGCCGGTGGGGCGGTCCCGGTCGGCCGGCCCGTGGTCATCGTCACCACGAAGATGAACCGCATCCTGGAGGTCGACCCGGTCGAGCGGGTGGCCTGGGTCCAGCCGGGGGTCATCAACCTCGACCTGACCCGGGCGCTGGCGCCGCACGGGCTGCACTTCGCCCCGGACCCGTCCAGCCAGCAGGCGTGCACCATCGGCGGGAACGTGGCCAACAACTCGGGTGGGCCCCACTGCCTGGCCTACGGCGTGACCAGCGCCCACATCCTGGCGGTCGAGGTGGTGCTGCCCGACGGCACCACGACCACCCTCGGCGGGCTCGACGCCGAGCCCGCCGGCCTCGACCTGCGGGGCGTGTTCGTGGGCAGCGAGGGCACGCTGGGCATCGCCACAAGGATCGCGGTGCGGCTCACGCCCAACCCGCCGGCGGTGGCCACGCTGCTGCTCGACTTCACCACGGTGGCGGACGCGGCCGAGACGGTCAGCGGCATCATCGCCGGAGGCCTGCTGCCCGCGGCGCTGGAGATGATGGACCAGCGCATCACCGAAGCGGCGGAGGCCTTCGCCCACGCCGGCTACCCCACCGACGCCGCCGCCGTGCTGCTGGTCGAGTTGGACGGCCTGCCCGCGGGCGTGGCCGCCGCGGTCGGGCGGGTGGGCGAGATCGGGCGGGCGCACGGCGCCCGGACCGTGCGGGTGGCGGCCGACGACGCCGAGCGGGCGCTGCTGTGGAAGGGCCGCAAGTCGGCGTTCGGGGCGGTGGCCCGGGTGGCGCCCAACTACTACCTGCACGACACCGTGGTGCCCCGCACCAGGCTGTGCGATGTGCTGGCGGAGGTCTACGTGATCGCCGAGCGCCACCACCTGGCGGTGATGAACGTGTTCCACGCGGGCGACGGCAACCTCCACCCGCTGCTGCTGTTCGATGCCCGGGAGCCGGGGATCATGGACCGGGTGCACGCCGCGGGCGAGGACATCGTGCGGGTGTCGATCGAGGCCGGAGGGGTCCTGTCGGGCGAGCACGGCATCGGCCTGGAGAAGCGGGACCTGATGCCGCTGCTGTTCGGGCCCGACGACCTCGACGCCCAGGCCCGACTGCGTGAGGCGTTCGATCCGGACGGCGTGGCCAACCCCAGCAAGGTCCTCCCCGCCGGCAGCCGGTGCGGCGACCTGCAGGCGGTCCCCGAGGGCGTGTGGGTGTGACGACCGGACCGGTCGAGCGGTTCGCGGCCGAGGTGGGCCCGGCCGCGGCCGGGCCGGTGGTGGCCGTGGGCGGGCGCACCCAGTGGGACGTGGGCGTCGTGGACCCGGAGGCCCTCGCCACCGCCCGCCCGGTGGCCGCGCCCGCGGGCGTGGTGGCGGTCGAGGCGGCGGACATGACCGTCC
>JBKPRV010000142.1:0-2667 GCA_046734715.1 Actinomycetota bacterium
CCTGGCCACCGTCCGCCAGCTGGCCGTGGGCCGCTACGAGGCGCCGGCCACCAAGGCACTCAACGAGATCGCCGCATCCGGCTTCGTGGACCTGGCGCACACCGGCCTGACCGAGGCCGGGCAGGAGGTCGTCGACATCCCGGCGTTCACCGCCTCGGTGTCCCGCGAGGACGACGAGGGCTACAACGGCTTCCGCACCGCGGTCAACGACCGCATCCAGGCCCGGGCCGCCGAGCTGCGCGACGAGGCCGCCCGCAGCCAGCGGCTGTACATGGGCCTGGCCCTCGTGGCCATCCTCGTGGCCCTGCTGGTGACGTGGCTGGTGTCCCGCTCGATCACCCGGCCGCTGCGGTCGCTCACCCGCCAGGCCAAGGAGATGGCGGAGCGACGGCTCCCCGAGGCGGTCATCGACATCCTGGAGACGCCCCTCGGCGACGACGTGACGGTCCCCACCGTCGATCCCGTCCGGGTGAACACCCGGGACGAAGTGTCGGACGTGGCCGACGCCCTCAACACGGTGCAGGACTCGGCCCTCGACCTCGCGGTAGAGCAGGCCGTGCTGCGCCGCAACATCGCCGACAGCTTCGTCAACCTCGGCCGGCGCAACCAGAACCTGCTCGGCCGCCAGCTCGACTTCATCACCGAGCTGGAGACCAACGAGACCGACGCCGACACCCTGGCCAACCTGTTCCGGCTCGACCATCTGGCCACCCGCATGCGCCGCAACGCCGAGTCGCTGCTGGTGCTGGCCGGCATCGACCCGCCGCGCCAGTGGGCTGCGCCGGTGCGGCTCACCGACGTGATCCGGGCCGCCCTGGGTGAGGTCGAGGACTACCAGCGGGTCACGGTGCGCGGCGTCGAGCCGGCCACCATCCTCGGCTCGGCGGCCGCCGACCTGGCCCACCTGCTGGCCGAGCTCATCGAGAACGCCCTGGTGTTCTCGCCGCCGGACCAGACGGTCGACATCCGCGGCCGCAACCGCCCGGACGGGTACACGCTCGCCATCATCGACTCGGGCCTGGGCATGCCTCCGGCCGACGTGACCGCGGCCAACCGGCGCCTGGCCGGGGCCGAGTCGTTCACCATCGCCCCGTCCAAGTACCTGGGCCACTACGTGGCCGGCAACCTGGCGGCCCGCCACGACATCCAGGTGCACCTGGACAACTCGCCGGGCAACGGCATCACCGCCACCATCGACATCCCGCACACGCTGCTCACCGCCGAGCAGCCGGTGGGCGACCCGATCAGCCCGCCGCACGGCACCCCGGCGGTGGCCATGGCGCCGCCAGGCCTGCATGCGGCACCGCCCGTGCCGACGCCCGCCCCGATGGATCGGCCCGCGCCCATGGCGGCGCCGGCCGCCGCGGCGGCCAACTCGCCGTGGTCGGGCCTGGACCTGCAGCCTCCGGCGCCGCCCACCATGCCGCTCCAGCCCGTGGCGCGGGCCCCGGAGATGCCGGCCCAGCCCACCCGCACGGCCAGCGGCCTCGTCAAGCGGGCCCGGAAGTCCGGCGAGCCGGAGGCACCGGCCGCGATGGTGCCCGACGGCGACCTGCTGGCCAGCCTGTCCAACATCGCCGACGCCCACACGGGCCAGCTGCCGGTGGCCCGCCAGGCGCCGCTGCCGCCGCCCGAGCCCATGCCGCCCGCGCCGCTCTGGTCGGCCCTCAACACGCGCCAGCACCCGGTGATCGAGTCGCCCGGGTCCCGCCCGCCGGGTGGCCGGTCCTGGACGGTGCCGCCCCAGGCGCTGCACCCGGGACCGCCGCCGCCCGGGGGCGATCCCGGGTCCGGAGGCCAGACGAGCGGTGGCCTGACCCGCCGCGTGCGAGGCGCCCAGCTGCCGTCGACCCAGCCGCTGAGCGTCCGGCGTGCGCAAGAACCCCCATCGCGTGGCGACGGAGGATATCGTCGCGAAGATCACCGCACCGTCGTCGGCCACAGCAGCACGCTGGGGAACGGGAACGGCAACAGGAATGGCCACACGAACGGTCGCGACGGTGCCGGTGGCGGACACGAGAGCAGTGCGGCCAGGAGCGTCTACGGCTTCCTGACGAGCTTCACACAGGGCGTGCAACGCGGCCTCGACGAGGCTCGGCGCGACGAGAACTTCCCGAAGGAGAATTCATGACCCTGAGCGACGAGGCCCGCAATTTCAACTGGCTACTCAACAGCTTCGTCGACCAGACCGCTGGAGTGACCGACGCCGTCGCCGTGTCCTCGGACGGCTTGCTCATGGCCGCGTCGAGCTCGCTCGACCGGGCATCGGCGGAGCAGCTCGCCGCCATCATCTCGGGCTTCGTCAGCCTGGGCCACGGGGCGTCCCGCTGCTTCGACTTCGCGGGGCTCGAACAGATCATCGTGGCGATGCGCCAGGGCTTCCTGTTCGTGTCGTCGATCTCGGACGGGAGCTGCCTCGGGGTGGTGGCCACCCGCAACTGCGACATCGGCCTCGTGGGCTACCAGACGACGCTACTCGTCGAACGGGCGGGCCAGGTTCTCTCGCCCGCCCTCGTCGCCGAGCTTAAGGCGGGAGTCGTCGCGTGAACGAAGGTCACGACCTGGTCCGCCCGTACATAATGACGGGGGGTCGTACCCGCGCCCAGAGGCGTGACCTTCGAGTTGAGACCCTGCTGCAGACCCGCAGCGAGCACATCCCGCCCTACC
>JBKPRV010000143.1:0-4682 GCA_046734715.1 Actinomycetota bacterium
GGGGCGACGTGGCCGTGACCGGGGTCGAGACCGCCGGCTGCCGCACACTGGCCGACGCGCTGGCCGCGGGCCACCCGGTCGAGGTCGGCATCGCCGGGATCGGCGCCGACGCGCTCGGCGCCCGCCGGGCCGGCGACCTGGGCTTCGCCGCCGCCCAGCGCTGGGTCGACCAGGTCGTGGTGGTGGAGGACGAGGACGTGGTGGACGCCCAGCGCCGGCTGTGGTCCGACCTGCGCCTGGCCCTGGAGCCCGCGGGCGCGGCCGCGCTCGCCGCCCTCACCACCGGCGCCCTCGCGGACCCGGACGAGCGGGTGGCGGTGGTGCTGTGCGGGGCCAACGTCGACCCCGCCACGCTGGCCTAGGACTCCGGATCGACGCCCAGCACCACCAGGCCGAGCGTGCCGGTCCCGGCGGCCGAGGTGGTGAGCAGGTTGCCGTTGGCGGCGGGGTCCCCGGCGATGGAGTCGTCCTCGTTGCGGGTGTCGCGGGTGCCGTGGGCCGCGTACGGGTCCTCGGCTTGGACCTCGTCGGTCAGGTCGTCGGGGAAGTACAGCTGGGTGGTCAGCACCGCGGCGTCGTCCAGGCGCACCTTGGTGTGGATGTGCACGGCCCGCCCCGGATACCAGCCGGGATAGATGGTGCCGAACTCGACGATGCCGTCCGCGTCGGCCACCTGGGAGCCGCGCAGGAACGTGGTGCCCCCGCCCGCGTCGTCCCCGCCCGAGCCGTCGGTGAAGGCGGAGTAGTCGCCCGTCGTGTCGGCGTGCCACACGTCCACCACCGCCCCCGGCACGGCGTTGCAGTCGGCGCCCACCACCCGGACGCCGAGCCGCAGCGGGTGGCCCTCCAATCCCTCGGTGATGTCGCGTCGGTCCAGGCCCACGTCGATGTAGAACGGGCCCTCGGTCTGCTCCGGGGTCAGCTTGCAGGTCCCGAGCGGGGCGAAGTCGGCGGCGGTGAGCGTGGCCCCTGCCGCGGCCGTCGTCGCGGTTCCGGCCGCTTCGGTGGTGGAGGTCGTGGTCGCGCCGCTGGCCTCGCCGCCGTCGTCGTCGGAGGAGCCGGCGCAGCCCGCCAGCACGGCGCCGAAGAGCGCGGCGCCGCCCGCGAGGAAGGTCCGGCGGCTGGTGTCGGCGGGAGTCATGGGACGCATCACAGCACGCCGACCTGAGAGTTGCCCGTGAGCCGGCCGTGAGCTCACTCGGCCGCGCCGTCCTGTTCGGCCCGGTACGTGGCCCGGCTCAACAGGTTGGCGCCGACCGGCATGGTCAGGACCTGCAGCGCGGCCGCCAGCAGCAGGGAGGTCACGTCGTTGGGATGGTTCAGCGTCACGGCCCCGCCGACCAGCACGAGCACGACCCCCAGGGTGGACGCCTTGGTGAGCGCGTGCATCCGGGCCATCACCTCCGGGAAGCGCACCACCCCGACGGCCGCCAGGAGCGTGAGCGTCGCCCCCAGCAGCGCCAGCACCTCCCCCGTCACTGACCCTGCCCCTCGATGAAGCGGGCCACCACGCCCGTGGCCACGAAGCCGACCAGCGCCGCCACCACCGCCACGGGGACGAAGGCGCCCTCCCCGGTCTGCATGGCCTGGAGGGTGATGGCGCTCATGCCCACGATCAGCAGGCCGTCCACCCCCAGGACCCGGTCGGTGAGGGTGGGGCCGGCCAGCAGCCGGTAGCCGAAGCCCAGCGCCGCCAGCGCCAGCAGCACGAACGCGGCCGTGATCACGGTCCCACCGCCGCTACCGCCGCGGGGCTGCCGAACGCCCGCACCACCAGGTCCCGCAGGCTCCAGATGTCCTGGCGCACGTCCTCGACCGAATGGAGGTGCAGCACGTGCACCACCATCACCCCTGGGTCGCGCTCGACTTCCACCGGGATGGTCCCCGGGGTGAGGGCCACCAGATTGGCGAGCAGCGTCAGCAGCTGGTCGGAGCACTCGGGCAGCGGCACCCGCACCACGCCGGTCGAGATCCGCGGCCAGGGGCTCAGCACCTCGCGGGTCAGCACCAGGTTGGCCACCACCAGGTCCTTGGCCAGCCGCAGCCCCAGCCGGACCAAGGGCACCGGCCGGATCACGGGCAGGCGCGCCCGCCGCCGGGCGTCGGGCAGGGCCACCATCAGGCCCCCCGCCACCACCAGGCCGCTGAGGACGTTGGCCCACGACAGCGAGCCCCACGCCAGCAGCCAGATGGCCAGCAGCATCGCCATCAGGCCGAGCGAGCTTCTCATCCGAGCACCTCCGTCACGTACGCCGAGGGGTCGAGCAGGTCGGCCGCGGCCCGCAGGCTGTAGTCGTACAGCGGGCCCGCGGCCAGGCCGATGGCGAGGGTCAGGGCGGCCAGCGCCGCAGTGGGCGCCACCATCAGCAACGGGCCGCCGAGCGGCTCGCCCGGCCGGGACAGGTTTGCGTCGGGCACCGGATCGCGGGCCGGGCTCCAGAACACCGCGATCCACACCTTCATGAGCGAGTAGAGGGTGAGCAGGCTGACCACCAGCGACACCGCCAGGATCACGTAGGACGAACCGGCCGCGGCCGCGTCCACCAGGGCGAACTTGGCAATGAACCCCGATAGCGGCGGGATGCCCACGAGGCTCAGCGCCGGCACCAGGAACAGCACGGCGATGACCGGCGCGGTCCGCGCCATGCCGCCGAGCCGCGCCATCCGGCTCGACCCGCCCGCGTGCTCGATCAGGCCGCCGGTGAGGAACAGCCCGGTCTTGGCCACGATGTGGTGCACCGTGTACAGCACCGCGGCGGCCAGGCCGGCCACGCTGAACAGCGCGAGGCCCATGATCATGTAGCCGATGTGGCTCACGATCTGGAACGAGAGGACGCGCTTCACGTCCCCCTGGGCGATGGCGCCCACCACGCCCACCAGCATCGTCGCCCCCGCCAGCACCAGCAGCAGCGTCGCCGGGTGGGTCCCGGCCGGGAACAGCAGCGTCTGGGTGCGGATGATGGCGTAGACGCCCACCTTGGTCAGCAGGCCGGCGAAGATGGCGGTGACCGGGGAGGGCGCGGTCGGATAGCTGTCGGGCAGCCAGAAGAACAGCGGGAAGATGGCAGCCTTGATCCCGAACACGACCAGCATCAGCACGGCCAGGGCGCTGCGCAGCCCGGCCGGCAGGTCGGCGATGCGCAGCGACAGGTGCGCCATGTTCACGGTCCCGGTCGAGGCGTAGACCACCGCCAGCAGGGTCACGAACAGCACCGAGGCCAGCAGGCTGATGACCACGTAGGTCATGCCCGAGCGCACCTGGTCGAGCCGGCCGCCCAGGGTGAGCAGCACGTAGCTCGCGGTCAGCATCATCTCGATGGCCACGAACAGCGTGAACAGGTCGCCGGTGAGGAAGGCGGCCGCCACCCCCGCGGCCAGGATCAGGTACACCGACTGGAAGCCCACGTGGTTGCGCTCGGCGCCGGGCTGGCCGATGGCGTAGACCAGCACGGCCAGCAGCATCAGCGCCGCCACCACCAGCATGATGGCCGAGAAGCGGTCGGCCACCAGGGCGATGCCGAGCGGCGCGGGCCAGCCGCCCGCCGCGGTCGAGGCGGGGCCGTTGCGATCCACTTCCACCAGCAGCGCCACGGCCAGCACCGCCACCGCGGTGAGGGTGGTCAGGCCGATGGCCCGCTGCAGCGGGCGCGAGCGCCCGGCCAGGATCGACAGGGCCGCGCCGAGCAGCGGCAGCAGGATCGGCAGGCTGAGCAGCGCGCTCATGCGACTTCCTCGTCCTCGTCCGCGTCTTCGTCGTCGGCGAGCTCGACGTCGGGGGCGCCGTGCAGCGCCACGTCCCGGTCCTCCACGTCGTCCTGGACCTCATCGTCGCTGGTCAGCAGCCAGCTGCGGTAGGCCAGCGCCAGCAGCAGCGCGGTCACGCCGAAGCTGATGACGATGGCGGTGAGCGCCAGGGCCTGGGGCAGCGGGTCGGCCAGGCCGTCGGTGGGGCCGTTGCCGATCAGCGGGGCCCGGCCGCGCTTCCCGGACGAGACCACGAGCACGTTGGCCCCGTGGCCCAGCAGGGCGATGCCGATGATGATGCGGCTGAGCTTGCGCTGCAGCACCAGGTAGGTCCCGATGGCGAACAGGGCGGCGGCGGTGGCGGCCAGCAACACGGTCATGGCGCCGGCACCCGGGGATCGTCGCCGAACGACTCGAACACCATCAGCACCAGGCCCAGCACCACCAGGTACACCCCGATGTCGAAGGCCAGCGCCGAGGTGAGCTTCACGTGGCCCAGCACCGGCAGGTCCCACTCGACCAGGGCGCCCTCCAGCACCGCGCCGCCGAACAGGAGGGGCACGGCCGCCGTCACTGCCGACACCAGCAGCCCGGCGCCCAGCACGGTCCACGGTCGGGCACGGGACAGGCTGCGGACGTCGTCGATGCCACCGGCGACGTAGCGCAGGGCCACCGCCGCGCCGGCGACGATCCCGCCCACGAATCCACCGCCCGGCTGGTTGTGGCCGACGAACAGCAGGTAGAGCGAGCCGACCATCACGGCGGGGAACACCAGGCGCACGGCCACGTCCACCACCACCAGGCGGCGCACCCGCAGCGCCTCCTCGGCCGGGGGCTCGGCCGGCTCCCGCCCCCGGTGCCGGCGGCCGGCCCGCGCCAGCGCCACCGAGCCGATGGCCGCGGCCGTCAGCACCGTGATCTCGCCCAGGGTGTCGAAG
>JBKPRV010000144.1:0-5414 GCA_046734715.1 Actinomycetota bacterium
GGCTTGAGGTGGGCAGGGTTGCCGTCGTACCAGCCGCCGTACAGCCGCCACACCGTGCGCACCACGAACTCGGGCTCGTCGTACACCGGCCGCAGGTAGGGCTGGTCGAGCAGGTGGTCCGGGGCCTTCACGGCGTGCACGATGTCGTCCAGCCGGGCGCCGGCGTTCATCAGCTCCAAGGTCTCGTTCACCAAGTGGTCGAGCAGGTCGGCGGTGTTCCCCAACGCCTCCTGGATCCGCTCCCCACCGGCGATGGGCCAGCCATGGCCGGGCAGCAGCAGCTCGGGCTCCAGCGCCGCCATCTCTCGCAGCGCGAGCGCCCACTCCCGCGGGTAGCGCTGGACCTTCTGGGGGTTGCCGCAGTTGGGCGACGCCCAGATGAACAGGTCGCCCGTGCACAGCACCTTGCGGTCGGGCAGCCACACCCAAGTGGCGTCGTCGGTCTCGCCCTTGCCGTGATGCAGCTCGAAGCGCACGCCGCCCACGTCGAGGTCGTGGCGCTCCCGATAGGTCTCGTCCGGGTAGCGGTACCGGCTCGGCCATCGGAAGTTGGGCAGCTTGAACTGCCGGGCGTTGATCACGCTGTTGTAGCCGAGGGTCAGCCGGTAGCGGTCGAAGCGGGCGGGGACCAGCTCGTGCGCCACCACATGGGGCCGGGGCCGGCCGGCGGCCTCGGCCTCCGCCTCGAAGGGGCCCAGCCCGAAGACGTGGTCGATGTGCCCGTGGGTGAACACGACCGCGTCGAGGGGCAGAGTCGTCCAGGCCCGCAGCCGGTCGTGGTTCGTCTCCGCCAGCAGCAGCTGGCCGGTGTCCACCAGGACCAGCGCGCCGTCGGTGGCGAAGGCGCTGACGTTGCCGAACGCGGGGATGAAGGCGATGCCGGGCGCCACCTCCTCCAGGTCGCGGGTGCTGGTCACCGGGTGGACCTCGCCGACGGACACCTCGCCCCGCCACAGCTTGTCGGTCAGGTCCAGGACGGAGTCACCCATGGCGGCGACCCTATTCGACCCCGCTCACTGCAGCGATGGCGTGGGCTGGTGCGTCAGGCAGCCAGGCCGTCGCGGTCGTCGGCGCCGGCGTCCGCGGCCTTGGCCGCGGCCTGGGTCCGGCGCCGGTGCCACGAGGTGACCAGCTCCATCAGCGCTCCGAACCCGATGGCCAGGGCGATGCCGAGACCGGTGGCCAGCAGCGTCTGGTCGTGGAACGCGCTGCCACCGATGTAGCCGAGCATGGTGGCGAAGCAGGCCCACAGCAGGCCGGCGAAGGCCACCGTCGGGGTGAAGCGGTGGAGCGGGTAGGCCGTGCGGCCGGCGATGAACGTGGCCGCGGTGCGCCCGCCGGGGATGAAGCGGGCGATGACCAGCAGCACTGGGCCGCGCCGGTCGAGCTGGTGGGCGGCCCAGGCCTGGAGCCGGGCCACCTTGCCCCGGTCCTGCGCGGGCTGGGGCCGGCCGCGCCGGGTCCAACGGCCGATCGTGTAGGAGAGGTGGTCGCCGAGCATCGCCCCGAAGGCGGCCGCGAGGATGAGCGGCACGACGTGGAGCCGGCCCTGCCAGGCCAGCACGCCGCCGAGCACCACCGCGCTCTCGCTGGGGAGCACCGGCACCACCACGTCGAAGGCCGCCAGCACCAGGACCAGCACGTACGCCAATGCCGCCAGTTCAGCGAGGAAGTCGAGGGTGATCACCGCTCGTCCTCCTTCCGCCTCCGCTCCGCCGGGGCTGACATGGCAAACACGCTACGGGCGTCAACCCCCGAAAGGCATCGGGGATTCCCCCTGGGGCGATGTCGACCCTCCGGGGCCCGCCGCGCGCGGCAGCCCGATCCGCCGATGACCAGGGCTTCCGAGGTCATGTGATGACCGTACGCCGCCCCGCTTGCAAAACGGATGCAGCCTGCTGGCGTCCCCCGGGTGGGGACAACCCCACCCCGGGTGCCGGTGTGCGCCGGCTCAGCGGGGCGCGAGGTCGCGCACGGCCTGGCGGGTGTCCGCTCCGAACGGGAGCAGGGCCAGCGCCGGCGTGGTGACGCCGTTGTCGATGTAGCGCTGGATGTGCTCGCGGCAGGCCTCGGGGGTCCCCCAGACGATCAGCTCGTCCACCAGCGAGTCCGGGATCGCTTCGAGGGCGGCCCGGCGGTCGCCCTCCTTCCACAGGCGCCACATGTCGGCCAGCATCTCGCCCCGCCCGAGCCAGTCGTGGAACGCCGCGTACACGGGCACGTTGAGGTAGGCGGCGATCGCGTATCGGCCCATCCCCCGCACGGTGTCGGCGTCGTCGTTCACCGCCACGAAGATGCGGGCCACGATCTCCCGCGGCTCGCCGCCGCCGGCCTCGTGCACGATGGGCGCCACCGTCGCCACGTCGTCGGCGGACAGCCAGTTGATGATGGCGCCGTCACCTTCCCGGCCCGCCAGCCGGAGCATGCCTTCGCGCAGCGCCGCCACCAGCACCGGGACCGGCTCGGGCGGCAGCACGCCGAGCTTGAACCCCCGCACCGAGAATGTCTCGTACTCCTGGGTGACCTTCTCGCCCGCCAGCGCCCGGCGCAGGAACCGGACGATGTCCCGGGTGCGCTGGTAGGGCTGGTCGAAGGGGATGCCGTTCCAGCCCTCGACGATGACGTTGGACGACGTGCCCACGCCCAGCGCCAGCCGGCCCGGGGCCGCCTGGGCCAGCGAGCCCACGCTCTGGGCCAGGCAGCCAGGCCCACGGGTGAAGGCGGGCACGATGGCGGTGCCCAGCCGCAGCGACGGGGCCCACACCGAGGTCAGCGCCAGGGGCGTGAAGGCGTCGGCCCCGTTGGCCTCCGACGACCACACGTCGGTGTAGCCCAGGTCGGCCAGCTCGACGATCCAGTCACGCTGAGCGTGGAGCGGGACGCCGTCGAAGGGGATGGTCATGCCGTAGCGCTGCATGACCCCGGATGCTGTCACACGGTCCGGTCGGACGACGCCTCCTCGACGAGGCCGGCCATCACCGCCGGGTCCATGAGGCGCACGATGGTGGACTGGCTCGCGGTGGCCAGCAGCGTGCCGTCGTCGGACCAAAGGTGCACGGCACCGTGGCCGAAGCCGTGGGCCACGGCGTGGATGCGGATGTCCAGCAGCACCCACTCGGTGGGCACCAGCCGGTAGACCCGCAGCGTGTTGTCCAGGCTGTTGCCCCCGCCGGCCCGGCCCAGCGCCTGGCCGATCCCGAAGGGCACGTAGTCGCCGAGGATGGCCAGGCCGGCACCCGAGGACAGGTCGAGCAGGTCGGGCATCCGGGCCCAGAGCATCGAGCGGCCCGCGGGCGCGGGGTGGCCCTCGATCTCGTTCCACGACCGGGCCGAGGCCAGCCGCACGTCGATCCGGTCCATGATCGACTCGGTGCCCGGGACGCGCGGGCCGCGCACCTCGCAGTCCTCCGGCGGCGGGACGTTCGGGAACTCGACCCACGAGCCCTCGACCGGCATGTCACGGATGCCGAGGGCGGCGTTCACCGTCACGATCTCGGTGTCGGCCACATGGCCCACCACGCGGGCCTGGGTGACGCTGTGGCCCTTGGCGCCGATGGTGACGTCGATGTCCAGGATGGACGGCGGGTGGGCGTAGGACAGGTACTGCGCGGTGGCCCACACGACCGGCCGGCCGGTGGTGCCCTCCATGGCGGCGATGGCCGCGCCGAGCGCGCAGCCGCCGAACAGGAAGGGGCCCACGGTGGAGATCCCCGGCGTGACCGGCAACCCCCAGCGCATCGGGTTGTGGGTGGGCTCCAGGCCGAGCCAGGTTCGGGCATCCATCGCCCGGGGATGGTAGGCGGCGGGGTGCCGGCCTGAGCCAGACTGCGAGGTGATGAGCGACACACCATGGCTGGGGGACGCCTGCTCGCTGGTGGAAGCGTTCCGCTCCGGAGAGCGGTCACCGGTCGAAGAGCTGGAGGCGGTGCTGGGCGCGATCTCACGCAGCTCGCTGCGGGCGATGCCGTTCCTGTCGGCGGACTCGGCCCGGGCGGCGGCGGTCGGTGCCGACGTGTCGTTGCCCTTCGGCGGCGTGCCGATCGGGATCAAGGAGCTGGAGATGGTCTCGGGCTGGCCGGCGACGGAGGCCAGCCTGGCGCTCGCCGACCGGGTGGCGGGGTACACCAGCACTCACGTCCGGCGGCTGGAGGCGGCAGGCGTGGTCAAGGCGGGCCAGACCGCGGCCAGCGAGTTCGGCGGGCTCAATGTGAGCGTCACCAAGCTGCACGGCGTGACCCACAACCCCTGGCGCCCGGGGCGCACCGCGGGCGGCTCGTCCGGCGGCTCGGCCGCGGCGGTGGCGGGCGGGCTGCTGCCCATCGCCACCGGGGGCGACGGCGGCGGGTCGATCCGCATCCCCGCCGGGTTCTGCGGACTGGTGGGGATGAAGGGCACGGCGGGGCGCATCCCCCGCGGGCCCCGCACGGCCATCGCCCCGCTCACGGTCGTGCTGGGCTGCCTGGCCCGCTCGGTCCGGGACGTGGCCCGCTGGTACGACGTGTGCGCGGGGTACGACTCGCGCGATCCCTACAGCCTCCCCCGGGTCGAGGGCTGGGAGCGCGGGCTGGGCTCGCACTCGCTGCGGGGGCGCCGCGCCGTCATCGCTCCGTCGCTGGGCAGCGCGGTCGTCCACCCCGAGGTGGAGGCGCTGGTGCGGTCAGTCGGCGCGGAGCTGATCCGCTCCGCCGGGCTGCGCGAGGTCTCGCTCGACGTGAGCCTGCCCGGGTTGGGCTACGAGTGGGCCATGTCCAACATGGCCCAGCTCCGGCGCGACCTGGGCGACCGCTGGCCCGAGGCCCGTGACCAGCTGACGATGGAGATGGCGTTCGGGCTGGACCTGGCCGAGAAGGTCTTCGACCTGGACCTCGCGGCCACCTGCGAGACCCAGCGCACCGAATGCAACGAGCGCATGGCCGAGGTGTTCGACGAGGTGGACTTCGTCATCTGCGCTACCAACCCCGACGTGGCCTTCCCTGCCGAGGTCACTCTCAACACCCGGGTCGGCGACCAGGGCGTCGGGCCCGAGAACAACGGAGCCCTGACCATCCCGGCCAACGTCGTGGGCAACCCGGCCATCTCGATCCCCGCGGGCACCGTGGACGGGCTGCCGGTCGGGCTCCAGGTCATCGGCCGCCACCACGAGGACGCGCTGCTGCTCGACCTGGCCCAGGTCCTCGAACGGGAACGCCCCTGGCCCTTGGTGGCCCCGTCCGCCCCCTGCTGACCCTCCCGCCGACCTTCTGGCCGGCGCCCCACCCACCGAAACTGTCATACCCCCCACGGATACTGGGGGCATGACGAAGCAGCCCGCCTCCCGCACCGCCCCCCACCAGCTCGTCCTGGTCGACACCCCCCGCACCTGGCGCCTCGACGAGCACACCCGCGAAATCGGCCGTGAGGGCCTCGCCCGAGCC
>JBKPRV010000145.1:0-9810 GCA_046734715.1 Actinomycetota bacterium
CACAGGGACCTGGAGCAGGCCTTTCTCGACCTCACCACCACCACGACGACAGGAGCCCCCCGATGAGCAACCTCATCCGATCCGAGCTACTCAAGCAGCGCACCGTCCGCCTTCCGTGGATCGCCGCCGTCGCCGCCGCCATCGCCGGCGCGCTGACCGCCATCGCCATCATCACCACCGCCGGGCACGCCGGCAACCCGCCCCTCGACCGTCACAGCCTCACCCAACTCGTCCACGGTCCGTTCGCGATCGTGGCCGGTGCCGCGCTGCTGCTCGGCATCCTCGGCGCCGCCGGCGAGTTCCGCCACCAGACGATCACCAGCACGCTGCTCGTCGGCCCCCGCCGCGGCCGGCTCTTGACGGCCAAGGTCCTCGTCCATGCCGGGCTCGGCGCCGGTCTCGCCCTCGTCGCGTGCGCCGTGAGCCTGGCCGTCTCCATCCCCTGGTTGTCATCCCATGACGTTCCGCTCGCCGGACTTTCGGACGTGGCCCGGGTGGTGGCCGGCAGCGTTGCCGCCGCTGCCCTGTTCGGTGCCGCCGGCGCGGGGCTCGGCGCGTTGCTCGCCAACCAGACCGCCGCGGTCACCGTCGGCCTCGTCTGGCTGCTCGCCGTTGAAGGGCTCGTGGTCAGCGTCACGTCAACGCCCACCCTGCACGACTGGCTACCCGGCGGTGCGCTGGGCGTCATCGCGCGAGGTGCCGGCGAAGGTGCCCACACCCCGCTGTGGGCCGTGGCCGGATGTGCCGTCGCCTACACCGGCGCGCTCGTCGCCGGGGGCACGCGGCGCCTCATCGATCGCGACGTCACGTGACGGAGGTAAGCCGCGTGCCCACAACCACGACCCACGCGTCCCATGACGCGCCTGCTTCACCTTGCTCAAGGAGTGGCCGAACGACTGCCACCGGGCAGACGTCTGCGCTGCCACGCCAGACGACGCTGCGTCCGGTCCCCCCTTGATGGGATAGTTCGCGGATGCGGGAGGGTCGACCGTCGGTGACGGCCGGGAACATCGCGTTGGCCCGGGCGTGGCTGACCCGAGCGGGCATCATCGACGATCCCTACGCCCAGCTGTTCCTCAGCAGACGGCAGGCCAACGTCGAGCGCCTCCTCTGGGGCTCGCGACGAACCCGGTTGGGTCAGCGGGCCTTCGCCTACCTCGCAGCCCGCACCCGGTTCTACGACACAGTGGTCACCGACGCCCTCGATGCGGGGATCGACCAGGTCGTGCTGGTCGGCGCCGGCTACGACACTCGGGCTTGGCGGCTGGCCCGCCCCGGCGTTCGTTATTACGAGGTCGACCATCCCGCGACCCAGACGGCCAAACGGGCTCACGCTCCCAACCGCGGCGGCCCGATCTACGTCCCCGCCGATCTTGCGCTGGTGTTCCTGGACGAGGTCTTGACCGAGGCAGGATTCCAACCTTCGCAGCCGAGTGTGATCTGCTGCGAGGGCGTCACCATGTACCTGACCACGGCCGCGGTAAGCCAGCTGCTCCGCTCTGCAGCAGCCATAGCCGCTCAGGGCAGCCTTCTGGGTGTCGAGTTCGGCGCTGCGGTCGCCGCGGGTCGAGGCCCGCATCGGCTGCTCCGACTTCTCACCAGGGTCTGGCACGAGCGAGCCGGCGAACCGATCCTCACCGCCATCGACCCCTCCACCGCGCCCGACCTGCTGACCGAGGTTGGCTGGACGGTCAAGGAGATCCTGCCGGCACCGGCGCTACAAGACCGATACCTGGACCCCGCCGAGTTGCCGTTCCGGTTCACCCACGCCGGCAGCTTTGCGATCACCGCCACCCGCTCGGACGCCACGGATGGATGACGTCCCGCGGTGTGGTGGAGAAAGCTCTTCGGTGGTGTGACCTAGGTCAGCCCCAGAAGATGCAGGTGGGTCATCGTCGATCTCGTTGAGGAGGTCGCCGACGGTGCCGGGGTCGATGTCGTCGTAGCGGTGCCGGTCGCTGTTGGGAGGTGGCCGCGCTGGCGCCGTACTTCGCCGGCACCGACTGGGAGCGCATCGAGTGACCGACTCAGTCGGCCTCGAAGAACGCCGTGTCGTACCGCCTGTAGAGGTCGACCCACGTCTCCCGGTCGGGTGGGCCGTCGGTGTCGGTGATGACGGCCGCGAGCTCGCGGAAGTAGTTGGCGAACCGTGGCGGGTTGAACGTGCCCACGATGCGGCCGAGGTCGTCTCCCGCGTTCCGGAAGGTGTGGGGGGTGCCTCGCGGCATGTACAGGAAGGAGCCGGTGGGCATCGGCACGCGGTCGTCGCCGATAGTGAACTCGTAGTCACCATCGACGACGAAGAACGTCTCGTCGTGGGCATGGTGGACGTGCTGCGGTGGTCCGGTGACGCCCGGTTCGGACACGTACTCGTAGAAGGCGGGGCCGGGATTCGTGGTCCCGGCAAGCTTGATCAGCATCGTGCTGGCCCCGAGGAAGCGAAGCCGCTCGCCGCCGCCGGGCTCGAGGACCATCCAGCCCGTCGCCGCCGCGGCCGGCCCGTGGTCGTCCACACCCACGCTGGTGAGATCGCTCATCGTTGTCCTCCCTGTCCCTTCCCCTCAGATGGTTGGGCCGATTGGCATGCTCCTGCCAGAGCCAATGCGTCAGAATTGGCCCATGAATCGGCGGTCCAATCGAGCCGGCCCGGGGCCGGACCTGATCGCGCTGTTGGACGGTTGGGCGTCGCGCGGCCACGGGTCGTTGCCGCGGCGGCTCGCCCATGGCTTGCGCCACCTCATCGACACCGGTGTGCTGCCGGGCGGCTGGCGCCTGCCGCCCGAGCGCACGCTGGCCGGCCGGCTGGACGTCAGCCGAACCACGGTCACGCAGGCGCTGGACGAGTTGCGGGGCGACGGCCGCCTGGTCTCGCGCCAGGGAAGCGGGACCTACGTGGCCGGGCCCGCCGCCCCGGTGCCGTTCGGCACGCGGGTAGCCGAGCACCTGCTGTCGGGTCCGGGGATCGACCTGGCGAAGGGCGACGCCCCCGACCTGTCCCATCTCCCGCCGGTGGCCATCGAGATGTGGCAGCTCAACGCGACGTGCGCAGGTGCGGCTGTCAACACCGCCGGGCTTCCCGCCACCCGTCAGGCGATCGCCGAGCTGTACACGCGAGGCGGGGCCACGGGCCGCCCACGCCCCACCGACGCCGATCAGATCCACGTCACCGCGGGTAGCCATCAGGCAAGCCACCTCCTGATCTCGACGCTGGTCGCGCCGGCCGGCACAGTCGCGGTGGCCGAATACAGCTACCCGGGGATCTTCGACATCTTCGACGCCTGTGATGTTGGCGCGCTGCCGATCCGCCTGGACCGGGCGGGAATGGTCCCCGAGTCCCTCGACCAGGTGCTGACCCGGGATCAGCCCGCGGTGCTCTACTCCCAGGCCGGCCCCCAGATCCCGACGGGCCAGGTGACGACGGGGTCGCGCGTGCGCGCTCTGGCCGGGGTGCTGGATCGTCACCGCACCACGGTGATCGAGGACACGACCGTCGCCGCGATGAGCTTCGACGGCGTCGGGCCGATGCTGGCCGACCACTGTCGGGTCGCGACGGTCGTCTCGACCGGGTCCCTGAGCAAGACATGCTTCGCCGGGTTGCGTGTCGGCTGGATCCGGGGCCCGGTCCCCATCATCGAGGAGTCCGTCTACCGCCATCTCGGTTGGGACCTGGGGCCGTCGGTGCCGTCACAGCTCCTAGCCCTCCAGCTGTTGCCCCACCTCGACCGCATCGCGGACGAACGGCGGCAGCGCCTGCGGACGACCGTGGACGCCGCCCTCGACCACCTCGCAGAGGCGACACCGGACGCGACGGTCGTGCGCCCCGACGGCGGATCCGTGCTCTGGGTCCGGTTCCCCGTCGCTGACAGCGCCGCCCTCGTCGACCGCGCCCGCAACCACGGCGTCCGAGTCGCGCCAGGAAGCATCCACGCCGCCGGCAAGACTCCCGGGCCGTTCGTCCGCATCGACGTCGATCGAGCTGCCAGCGTGGTCTACGAAGGCATCGAACGCCTCGCACGCGCGTGGAAAGCGCGCCGCGAGTAGCGCGATCGCCCTCTGCGTTCCACCCGGCGTTCCTTCGCGCTGGCACTCAGGTCAGCCGCGGCGCCGCCGGCGACCGGCGACGACGTCGGGACAGGGGTTTGGACTCACGACGGCCAGATCGCGTAAGTCGCGGACAAGTGACATCGACCCGGGGGGGTCAGGCCTCGGCGGCCACTGCCTTTACGCGGGCCATGCGGGCGTCGAGCTCGTCGCCAGCCGCTTCGTCCTCGGCCATTGCGGCATCGATGTCGGCGTCGGCGAAGGCCAGCACACCCATGTCGGCGAACGCCTGCTGCACCTTGTTGCCCCACAGGCCTATGTCACGCAGGATCGGTACGATCCGCACGAACAGGAAGCCGCGGAACTGGCGCAGCACCTCGCTGCTGTCGACGTAGTCGGTGACCTCCCGGGGCAGACCCAGGCTCGTCCAGACCTCCTCGCCGAGGAAGCGGTCGCGCATCCGATAGCACGCGTCCACGCAGAACTCTTCGCGTTCGTCGCGCTCGGGCTGGGTGAGCTGCGGGTAGTAATCGCGCAGCGCCAGCCGACCGAACATGACGTGGCGGGCCTCGTCCTGCATGACATAGGTGTTGATGGCCCTGGCCAGGGGATCGGTCGCCTGCTGGCGGATGAGCCCGAAGGCGGCCAGTGCCAAACCCTCGATGAGCACCTGCATCCCCAGGTAGGTCAGGTCCCAGCGGCTGTCGGAGATGACGTCGTCGAGCAGAGACCGCAGGTTCTGGTTGAGCGGGTAGACGAGCCCGATCTTGTCGTGCAAGTAGCGGCCGTAGACCTCGACATGCCGGGCCTCGTCGATGGTCTGGGTGGCGGCGTAGAACTTCGAGTCGAGGTCCGGAACCGTCTGCACGATCTTGGCTGCGCACATCAGAGCGCCCTGCTCGCCGTGCATGAACTGGCTGAACCGCCAGGCCTCGAAATGCCGCCGCACCTCACCCTTCTCCGCGTCGTTCATCTGGTCCCACCACCGCGTGCCGTGGATGGCGATGAACTCGTCGGGCAGGCCGGTCGGGTTGTCCGGGTCGATCTCGGTCGACCAGTCGATCCGCTCGGACCCGATCCATTGCTTGCGGGTGCCTTTGTCGTAGAGGCGCAGGAGCTGGTCTCGCCCCGCCTCGTAGTCGAAGTCGAACAAGGTCGTGACGGCGCTGTCGACACCCCACTCATGCTCGCCGGTGTCAATGGCGTGGATCGTCATCGCACACCCCCTGGTGCCGAATCTCGAACAGGATCGAGCCGGGGCGTCGGCGCAGCGACTCGGTGGCACGCGCCTCGTCACCTTACCGACGGCAACCCGCCCGTGCTCGAGGGCCTCGATCGTCCGGTCGATGCCGTCCCCCACGCATCCCGTATCGACCATGTGCCTGATCGGGCGGCAGAGTAGCTGCGTGGTCGCGCGGGGATCGCTCAAGACGTGGCTGGTCAAGCACGTCGTGTCACCGATGGATCGCGTCTCGTTTCGCCTCACCGGAGGCCGCCTTCGGCTGACCATCGGACGGCCCGTCCTGCTTCTGTCGACGATCGGGCAGCGGACGGGCCGAGTGCGCTCGACCCCGATCTTCTATCTCCGTGATGGCACGGATCTCGTCGTGTGCAACGTGCGTCCACCCGGTGAACGCACCAATCCGTGGCCACAGAACCTCGACCACCAGCCTGCGGTCGAAGTCATCGTCGAGGGGCGAAGGCAGCGGATGACGGCGCGCCGGGCCACCCAGGAGGAGATCGACCGCCTTTGGCCTCGGCTCGTCCGGATCTGGCCGCTGTATGCCGACTACTACCAGCACACGAAGGAGCGCCACCTCTTCGTCCTCACACCGCGAAGCGGCACAGAAGACTCCGGATGACGACGAGTCGCTGCGGCTCTCTGACCGACAGCCCTCGGGTTGGGTATCGCTCTGTGCCACCCAGCGCGGGTTGCCGGGCGGCAACGATCTGCTCGACATCGTGAAGGGCTCGCGCAGGGAGCAGGCGGGGCATACGGCTCCCAGGGCAACACAGGGGCAACAATGTCCCCACGATCGAGCGCGGCCAGCCCGGTCGAACCCGAGCGAGCGACCCAAGCCCGCCCTGGGCCGCGTAGGCGTTCGGCAGCCGGCATGGACGGACCGCAGTTGGCCATGGGCCGATGCCGCAGTGCGTAGCGAGCGCCTACCTTCACCCGCACTGGCTTCGCCCTCGGCGTCGCCAAAGACACCTGCTGCACCGCCGCCGGGAACGGGCTCGTGACAGGTACCGGCGCAGAACCGTCGAGCAGTTCCGGACACGACACGGCAAGTGAGCAAGGCGTACCCGCGTGGGTGCCAGATGCGCAAGCTGCTCGGACTCGAGGAGAACACACGCGACGTCCTCGAGCGCAGCGTCCTCGTGCTCAGCCCTCTGTTGAGCGCCGCGCTCACGACGTTCATCGGCACGTAGCGCGCCGTGTCGAGGTGTGGGCCTCCCGACTGCGTGGTTGGCTGGTCGCAGGCATCGTCCCGGCCCCGCAGCCAACTCAGGCCGGCGGCGCAAACGAGGCCAAGGGCCCATCAACGTCTTCGGACTCGCCGAACGCGACGGCTCCTCCTCGACCGGTCCATCACCATCGTCAACCTGCACCTCGCACTCAACAGCGCCGGCCAGCCGGACCCCACAGGTCAAATCGCCCAGCACATGCTCCAAGTCCTCATGTCTGATCACGCCGCCCACGCCGACTGCGCCCGGTCGTTCGTCGCGCTCTGGGAAAGCTGACCAACCAGCCGCGCTTGCCTTCAGCGAAGCCGCCCTCGATCACCTTCTTAGCGTGGCGCAGCGCCCACCCACAGCTGCCCTTGCCACCGCTCGCCGGACTTGCCGTCCAAACCCGTACCGGTCGACGTCAGCTGTGGTGTTCTCTGATCGCTCGGGCGACGATCGCGGCGTCCTCGCCCATGCCGAACAGCGTCGAGGACTTGCGCTTGCGCAAGAAGTGAGTGCCCACGAAGTAGAGGCCGGGCACGACGCAGCTGGAGCCGTCGCGCTGGATCGGGAACCCGAGATCGTCGAACGCCTCGGGATGCTGCACCCAGTCGCCGTACGCCGGGCGGTATCCGGAGGTGAACACCACCGCTGCGAGGTTGCGCATGGTCATCTCATCGACGCCGCCGGTGGTGAACGGCGGCGGCACAGGCAGGTCCGGTGGCGGCGCGCCGCGCTCCGACGCGGCCTTGCGAAGCAGGTTGCAGATGTCGGCGTAGCGTGCATCACCCCACGTCACCGACTCATGGAGGTCGTCGGCGAAACGCAGCGTCGATCCAGACGCACCGAGGAAGCGGCCGGCCAGGGTCACGCCATCGGCGAGCAGCGTGCGGTAGTTGAGATCCCGCCCTCGGTCGCGGCCGCTCGTCTGGAAGTTCGCGGCGAGGCGAGCGAGCGGGCTCGGGAGGTCGTCGAGTGTCTGCTCCGGGAACGGGGTCTCGGCGAGGCACGAGACGATGTCGCGCCCGTCAACGCGCCTCGGCGCCCACCCGGCCTTGCCACATGCCAGCGTCACCTGGCGGCCGCTGCGGTGCAGCTCGTCGGCGATCTGGCACCCGGTCTGCCCGCTCCCGACCACGAGAACCCCGCCCGCGGGCAGCGCATCCGGGCTGATGTAGCCCTCCGCGTCGATCACCAGAACCCCGGCAGGAAGCTCGGTGGCGGGCGGGCGGTGTGGCCGCTGGAACGCGCCGGTCGCGACCACGACGGCACCGGTGCGCATCTGGCCCTCGGAGGTGTCCGCGACGAACCCGCCACCCGAGTCGGTGCGAAGGCACGTGACGTCGATCCGATCGAGCACCGGGGCCCGGAACCCCTCGGCGTAGCGCTCGAGGTACGCGACGATCTGGTCGCGGGACATGAACCCGTCAGGGTCGGCGCCCGAGTACGCGCCGCCCGGCAGCTGCACGTACCAGTTCGGTGTCACCAGGCAGAAGCTGTCCCACCGGTCCCGCCAGCTCTGACCGACGCGCCCCCGCTCCAGCACGACGTGGTCAACTCCCGCCTGCTGGAGCTCATAGCTTGCCGCCAGTCCTGCCGGGCCTGCCCCGATGACGATGACTGGACTCTTCTCACCCGACATCGGGGCGAGTATCAACCGTCAGGAGGGCCCTGTCAGCGACTTGTGTTCCACTTCACCGCTTCGGTGAGCTGGGCTGGATCGAGGAGGACGATCCGGTCGCGTCCGGTTCGGATGGCGCCGGTGTCGCGGAACTGGCGCAGCGCGCGGACCACGACCTCGCGCACCGTGCCAACCGCGGCGGCCAGTTCCTGCTGGGTGATCCGAACGGCGAGCTCCCCAGCGGGCGGGCTGTCGTGGTGCTGCGTCGAGGCGAGGTCGAGAAGCTGGCGCGCGACGCGCTGACGAACCGTCGCGAACGCCGTCCCGGGGATCTCGTTGACGAAGCCACGGGCGCGCTCGCTCAGCTCGACCAACAACGCCTGCGCCACCCGCAGATCTCGTTGTGCGAGCCCACGCACCTTCGCCGGAGACATCACCAGCAGCTCGGTGTCCACCAGCGCCTGCTTCGTCGCGGGCTCGGTGAACTCGTCGGAGAACAGCGACATGACGCCCAACACCTCGCCCGGCCGGCAGTACCGGATGGTCATCGTCCGACCGTCCGGAGCGGTCACGAACACGCGGATCACACCGGTGATCACCAGCTCGACGTAGGGATCATCGTCCAGGGCCCAATGCGCGACCGAACCAGCCGCGATCTTGCTGCGGCCCGCGCCCTCGAACAGCTCATCGAGCAGTTCGGCCGGCAGATCGTGGAAGTGCGAAGCACGCACCGCATCTGCCACATCGGGGGTCACGCCCAAATCCTAAGGCTCGCATCCCCGTCCTGGCCTCCGACCCGCACGCTGCGCCGTCGTTCATCGACGCACCACTGGCCGGTCGCGTTGGGAACCGCACCGCATGAGCGTCGCTGAGATCGACATGTCGATCAGCGATGAGGTTCAGGTCACGGTGCTCACGAAGCGCGCGGCTTGTGGTGCCGGCCCCCCTAGACACCTGCGATGAGCCGAGCTCCGGAAGCGGTGAGGTCGCCACATCGCGATCCGGGCGTCGGCCTCGGCGTCCCGGTCATGTCCGTCGAGCGCACCTGCTACGCCGCCGAGATCATTACCGCGTGATCGGTGCCAATCGCGCTAGGCCCTGGCCAGGGAGCGACGATCGCCTGGCGTGCTGGACCCGAGGAGCGCGGAGCCGAGGGGCGAGGCCCGACAGGCCGGAACCGACCGTCAGACCTCGCCCCCCCGATACGGCGTCGACAAATGTGTTGGTGGTGACGATCAGCCCGCAAATGTCGGCTGACCGGCCACCGGCGTGGCTGGCTGCGCTGACGGGGCACCCGTGGGAGGTGTCGGCCTGGTCGTCGAGGTCGTCGAGGTCGTCGAGGTCGTCGAGGTCGTCGAGGTCGTCGAGGTCGTCGTCGACGTGGTGGTGGTGGTCACCTCTTCTCCGATGCACGTGTGCGACAGGTTGAAGAAACTCGGCGAAGCTGGACCGTCGGTGGAGAAGTTCGCAGTGCCGCTCAGGAGCACGTCGTCGGCGGCGGTGGTGACGAATGCGTGGGAGTCGTCGGGCGGACCGAAGTCGCCCGGTCCGAGGGTGATCGTCCCGGCGTCTTGGAACGTGACGGTGAGGGACGTGAAGTCGGCGTTGTTGGGCATGATGAAGTGCCAGAGCGCCTCCCCGGGGGCCACCTCGGTCCCTGAGCATTCGTCCTCGTCGAAGAACTCCGGGGCCGTGGC
>JBKPRV010000146.1:0-8571 GCA_046734715.1 Actinomycetota bacterium
CCCCTGGGGCCCACCACCTCACCCGGCCTCGACCCCGCCGCCATGCCCCTAGGGCCCACGACCCCACCCCGCGTCCAGCCCACCGACCTCGATCCCGCCGCCACGCCCCTGGGGCCCCCCACCTCACCCGGCCTCGACCCCGCCGCCATGCCCCTAGGGCCCACGACCCCACCCGGCGCCCAGCCCACCGACCTCGATCCCGCCGCCACCGGCCTGGGGCCCACCACCTCACCCGGCCTCGACCCAACCGCCACGCCTCCAACGGCCACCACATCACCCGGCGCCCACCCGACCGGCCTCGACCCCGCCGCCACCCCCCTTGGGCCAACCACGTCACCTGGTCCCCAGCCCGCCAGCCTCGACCCGGCCGCCGCCTCCCGCGACTCGCAATCGGCCGGCCTCGATTCCGGTCCTGGGCCGGTCGGTGGCGAGCCCACGCCGCTCGGCGGCCCCTCCGCGGCCCCGCCCGCCGCGGCCTCCGCTTCCGCGCCAGCCTCCGCCGACGCGAAGCGCTCCGACGCCCCCGAGCCGGCCCGGGTGGTGCCGCGGGCGAGCGGTGCTGCCCCCCAGGTCCACCCCGGGACCCGCCTGGGACCGGTGGCCGCCTGGGTCGAGCTGCAGGAGTCCTCCTCCGCCGCTCCCGCCGCCCCCAGCACCCGACCGGCGTCCGCCCCGGCTCCGCCCGAGTCCGAGACGACGTCGTGGTGGGCCGGGCTCGTCACTCCGGGCGCCGCCACCACCCCGGTCACCCGGGCCTCGATCTGGCCCACCGCTGCGGCCGGACCGCAGCCGCTCGACGTCGCCTCGACCCCGGTGCCGCCGGTCCCGGCACCCGACACCGACCCCGACGGCCTCGCCCGGCGGGTGCCCGGCGCTCACCTCATCCCCGCGTTGCGTCGCGATGCGGCTGGTCCTCCCCCCGAAACGGACGGGGGTCGAGATGCCGAGCGGGTCCGTGCCATGCTGTCGAGGTTCCAGGCCAGCCAGAACGCCGGCCGGGTCGCGGCAGACGGGTCGCGGCCCAGTTCGCCCGAGGAGAATCGGTGAGCAGCCTCCCCGACGCCAACAGCCCGGACCTCGACTGGCTGATCACCAGCTTCGCCGAGCGGATCCCTGGAGTGGAGAGCGTCGTCGTGCTGTCGACGGACGGGCTGGTGCTGGCCCTGTCCGACCGCCTCGATCGCGACACGGCCGACACGCTGGCCGCCGTGACCTCGGGGCTGGCCAGCCTCACCGCCGGGGCCGCGCGCCACATGGGCGCCGGCAACGTCAACCAGGTGATCGTGGAGATGGACGGCGGCTACCTGTTCGTCACCACGGTGAGCGAGGGGTCGGCGCTGGCCGTCATGTGCGGTCCCGAGTGCGACATCGGCCTCATCGGCTACGAGATGAGCATGCTCGTCTCCCGGGTCGGTCAAGTGCTCACGCCTGCGCTGCGGGCGGAGCTCTCGATGCGCCCAGGCCCATGATCCGGGGCGGCGGGGGCGGCCCCCGGGTCGTTCCCGTCTACGCCATCACCAGGGGGCGGACCCGATCCCATGGGCAAGATCTCGCGCTCGAAACGCTGGTCACCACCACCAAACACGGTGTGGCGTCGCGGCCCCGTCTGCGCTTCGAGCAGGTCCACATCGTCGACCTGTGCCGGACCCCCATGTCCGTGGTCGAGGTGGCCGCCAAGCTCCGCATCCCCGTCGGCGTGGCGCGGGTCCTGGTGTCCGACATGCACGCCGAGAACATGCTGTCGATCCACCGGCCTCCCGTGACTCCGGAGGGCCGTCCCCACACCGAGGTGCTCGAGCGCCTCCTGAGAGGCTTGAGGACCCAGTGATCATGGACGGTCCGGTCGCAGTCAAGATCGTCATCGCCGGCGGCTTCGGCGTCGGCAAGACGACGTTCGCGGGCGCAGTGTCCGAGATCACCCCGCTGACCACCGAAGCGCCCATGACCGAGCTGTCGCTGGGTGTGGACGACGCCAGCGCGGTGGGCGACAAGCACACGACCACGGTCGCCATGGACTTCGCCCGGCGGACCATCGACGACCAGCTGGTGCTCTACCTGTTCGGCACACCGGGGCAGGACCGCTTCTGGTTCATGTGGGACGACATCACCCGCGGGTCCGTGGGCGCGATCGTGCTGGTCGACACCCGGCGGGTGCACGACGCCTTCCCGGCCATCGACTTCTTCGAGGATCGCGGCGTGCCGTTCGTGGTGGCGGTCAACGTCTTCGCCGGGGCGCCCCGCCCGAGCGAGGCCCGGCTCCGCTCGGCGCTCGCTCTGGCTCCCGACGTTCCGCTGCTCGCATGCGACGCCCGCCAGGGCGACACCGTCATCGCCGTGCTGATCTCGCTGGTCGAGCACGCGCTCGCCCAGGCCCACGCGCGGGCCTGACAATTTCCTGGGAGCGGGGAACCGCCGCGACCCCCGCCGGCGTCGAACACCCGATGGCAGGGCATCGACACACCAGGGAGACCACGATGCGGACACGGGCTGGGGCCTCGGGCGCGACGTTGGCGTTGGCGCTGGCGCTGTTCGCCGCCGCGTGCTCGGCGGGCGGCGACGGCCCGTTGGAGCCGCGGGCCGGCGGACTGCGACCCAACCTGCAGCTGGCCAGCAGTCTGCGGCAGCTCGACTCGTGCGACGCGCTGTCCTCGTGGATGCGGGACGAGCTCGCGCCGCGGGTCGGCGCCTATGGCTTCAGCGGCCCGTTCATGCCGGTCGACGGCACCGGCGCCGAGGTCGCCCAGGACAGCGCCCTCGCCGAGCGCGGCTCGGCCGACATGTCGACGACGGTCCCCGGCGCGGCGCCGGCGCCCACGACCGCTCCGGGCGCTCCGGGGGCGGGCACGGACTACTCCGGCACCAACGTGCAGGTCGCCGGAGTGGACGAGCCCGACACGGTCAAGACCGACGGCGAGCGCATCCTGGCCCTGTCGAACGGTCGCCTGCACCTCGCCTCCGCCTCACGGGGCACGGTGCTGTCCTCGGTCGACCTGCCCGAGAACTTCTACGACGCCAGGATGCTGCTCGCGGGCGACCGGGTGCTGGTCATGAGCAGCGGGTCCTTCGGCGTGATGCCCCTGGCGGTCGAGGGCGACAGCGTCGCCCTCCCCCCGTTTGCGCCGACTATCCCCACGACCCAGGTGGTCGAGGTGGCCATCGACGGCGACACGTTGCGGGTGGGCGACACCTTCGACCTGGACGGCTCGTTCGTGGCCGCCCGCATGACCGGCGACGTGGCGCGCATCGTCCTGCAGGCCGATCCTCAGCTGCGGCTGCCGCTGGTCACCCCGGCGGTGCCCGGCCCGCAAGCCGAGGAGCAGGCCACCGAGCTGAACCGCCAGGCCGTGGCCGACGCCGATCCCGAGACGCTGCTGCCCACGTGGCGGCAGCTGCGGCCGGACGGTGGCGTGGCCGAGGAAGGCACCCTCATGGGTTGTGGCGACACCCACGCCCCCAACACCTTCTCGGGATTCGGCATGGTGACGGTGGTGACGGTGGACGTGTCCGAGGGCGTCGCCTCCGGGCTGGCGTCGGCCACCGGGACCGGCGTGCTGGCCGGCGGCGACACCGTTTACGCCTCTCCCGAGCATCTGTACGTGGCCGCCCCCCGGTGGGTCGACTACCCCGCGCTCGACGAGCCGACCTCGTCGGACGGCGGTGGCAACTCGGCCTCGCCGTCGCCCTCGCCGAAGGCCTTCGAGCAGCCCGGCACCGACATCCACCGCTTCGACATCTCGGACCCGGACCGGGCCGTCTACGAGCTGTCGGGCCACGTCGACGGCACGCTGATCGGGCAGTACGCCATGGACGAGCACGACGGCCACCTGCGGGTGGCCACGACCACCGACCCGACGTTCGGAGGGGCCGAGTCCGAAGGCCAGACGTCGGAGAGCCATGTCCTGGTCCTCGACCCCGGCGACGGCGCGCTGGAGACCGTCGGGTCGGTGTCGGGACTGGGCCGGGGCGAGACCATCCGGGGCGTGCGGTTCCTGGGCGACGTCGGCTACGTCGTGACGTTCCGCCAGACCGACCCGCTCTACACGGTGGACTTGTCCGACCCGACGGCACCGAAGGTGACCGGCGAGCTGAAGATGCTCGGCTACTCGGCCTACCTGCACCCGATCGGTGACGGCCGGTTGATCGGCATCGGCCAGGACGCCACCGAGCAGGGGCGGACCACGGGCACCCAGGTGGCGCTGTACGACGTGCGGGACCCGGCCGCCCCGGTGCGGGTGGCACAGGCCGTGCTGCCGGAGTCGAGCACCGAAGCCGAGTGGGATCCCCACGCCTTCCTGTGGTGGCCGCAGACGTCGCTGGCGGCGGTGCCGGTGATCGACTACGACACGAGCTTCTCCGGTCTCGTCGGGTTCGGGGTGGACGCCGCGGGCGCCACCATCACCGAGGTGGGCCGGGTGGAGCACCCGGCCCAGCCGGCCGACCCCGACGTCGGCGTCGGGATCACCCCCACGGTGCCGCCGGGCCTCGAGCCCGACGGTCGGGTGATCATCGACCAGGGCGACCTGCTGCCGGCGCCGGCCTACACCCCGCCCATCACCCGGTCGCTCGTGATCGGCGACACCCTCTGGACGATGTCGGCGGCCGGTCTGGGCGCCAGCCCGCTCTCCGACCTGGGCACGACGACCTTCCTGCCGTTCGCCTGACTCCGGACTGTCCGGCCCCGCCGGGGTTCAGGGCAGGCGGAAGTGGTTGATCGCGGGATTGGCGCCCTCGCTGATGGTCACGTAGCCACGACCGTCGGGATCGAACGCCAACGCCTCGCCCTGGACCTCGACCGGGGCGGGCGCCTCGCACGGCGTCCCGGCGAGGGCGTCGGACACGGTCTCGTCGTCGGCCCGCAGGAACAGCAGCACGCTGGTGTACGTGCGCAGAGCGACGACCGATCCGTCCAAGGACACGTCACCGCCGGTCACCAGCGTGCCCCCGTCGACGCCGACGTCGGCGACCCGGGCCATGGTGATCGTCCCGCCGGGCTCGGCCCCGGCGGGGATTCGGTATGCCCCGGGGCGGCCGACCAGCTGCTTGCCGACCACGAACAGGTCACCGGACACCGGATCGGCCAGCAGCGTCTCCGCGTCCCGAGGACCGTCGGCGTAGGTGAGCGTCAACGCCTCGACGTCCGCCATGGTGCCACCGGCCGCGCCCGCCGGGACCTCGGGCTCGGTCCCGCGGTAGACGACCACGTTGGCCCGCTGGGCGCTGTTGTCGCCGATGTCGGCCATGTACAGCCGGTCCACACCCTCGTCGCCGTGGCCGCGGGCCATGTCCTCCCAGTCGACGGCCTGAGCCCCCGGCACGGCCCAGCGGCCGCGGTCGCTCCCGTCCATGCCCACCGCGAACAGCTCGGGGTTGCCGCCCGAGTCGTTGTGGGCCCAGATGAGGCCGTCGTTCTCGCGGCTCTCGGCAATGCCGGATGTTTCCACCAGGGCCGGCTGCGCCACCGCGGCCGTCGGCCCGGGCACCGGTTCGGCGCCGTCACACAGCTCCGCCGCGGTCGGCAGCGGCGGCGCAGTCGTGGTCGTGTTCGCGGGATCCAGCGTCGTGTCGGACGCGTCGTCCCCACCCCCGCCCGAGCACGCGGCCGCCAACGCGACGGCCGCGACCAGACCCCCCAAGAGCCGTTGCACGGCCCCGCAAGCTACTCCCGGCAGGACTGCCCGGCGACGCGTGGCTGCACCGACAGGGCGTAGCTGACCCCGGCGTCCAGGAAGCGGGTCAGCTGGTTGGCGCCGACCAGCACCTCCGCGACGCTGGCCGCGGGGATCTCGACGCAGTCGGCGGCGTCGGCCAGCCGCACCGGGGCGTCGGGCGGCCAGTCGGCGATCGACGGCTCCAGGCCATCTGGGCTCCGGTCGGGTTGGTCGGGCATGGCCCGGATCAGGTACGCCTCGGCGACGTAAGGCTCCTCCTCTCCCAGCGATGCGTCGTTCGAGGCCGCGAGCTCGGCGACGGCGGTCACGAAGTCCTGCAGTCGAGCCCTCCCCTCGTCGGTTTCCGCTCCATCGCCCTCGAAACCGAGGGCGTTGGCCCGGTGCTCGTAGCTCCGACCGCCCGCGTGGATCGTCACGACGGTGTCGGGCGCGTCCATCACGTCGTCGAGGCTGGGGTACGTGGCCTCGGCCAGCAGGCCGTGCTCGTCGGCCAGCGCGAGCAGGTGCTGGACACCGTCCTCGGTGATGGTGCGCTGCTGCAGGTTGGGCAGGAGGGGCCCGGGATAGATCTCGATCACCGGCCCCGGCTGGATCAGACGGCCGTCGCCCGTCACCACCAGGGTCGCCGGTCCCGCGACCTGCTGGGGACCGGCGAGCCCACCTTCCTCCCGGATCTCCAGCACAGCTTCGTCGGCCCCGGTCGGATGCTCGATCCCACCACCACCCGCACCGCCGCTGTCGCCCGTGCCGTCCGGGGAGCCGTCGTCCGGCTCGCTCGGGCTCGTGACGGTGGAGGAGTCGTCGCCACAGGTGGACAGCACCAGCGTCAACGTGACGGCCAGAGCCAGCAGCGTCAGCACCCGATGTCGTCTCATGGAGGTACGACGCCTGCGCCCGCGACCCGTTTCCCCACCCGGTGCCAGGGCCGCTTGCCACGCAGCCTCCAGTCGCCGGATCCGGACACCTGCGGTCACCAGGTGACGATAGATGACCTTGACTGAGCGGCCGCGACACGCGGTGCGCGACCAGCGCCAACTGTCCCAGCGTGGCCACAGCCACGCCCCCGCCCAGCAGGCGCGACGCGCCCGAGAACCTCGGCAGCGCCTTCCACCACGCCTGACCAAACGTGGGTGGCCGAGCACGGTCAGGAAGGACAAGGAAGCGCGGAGTCTCCGAAAGGACATGCGACGAACACTGGACACGAGGCGTAGTGTTCTTGCACAAGGCGTGCATCGGATTTGTGGAGGGGTCACGATGACGACGACTGACGGCACGATCGGGCGCTATCTGCGCTGGCTGGTCGTAGCCCTCTCTTTGGCCGCCGGGGCGATCCACTTCGCGGAGGTCGGCGACCACTTCAACCTCTCGTGGAAGCACGGAGTGTTCTTTGCCGTCGTCGCCTGGCTGCAGATCGCCTGGGCCGTGGCGTTCCTGATGGCACCGACCCGCAAGCTGCTGGCCGCGGCCGCCATCGGCAACACGTTCATCGTGCTGGTGTGGGCCATGTCCCGCATCTGGGGCGTGCCCGTCGGCCCCGGGGCCTGGGAGCCCGAGCCCGTGGCGCTCGCCGACGCACTGGCGACGGCCTTCGAAGTTCTGATCGTGGGTGTCGCGGCGGTCGTGCTGTTCCGTCCCGCGGTGGCACAGCGCACATTGCGCCCGTCGCTCGGGCTGGCCAGCATCGGCGTCACCGGCGTGGCGATCGCCGTGGTGTCCACGATGGCGCTGTCGCCGTCGTTCGCCTCCGAGCATCAGCACGGCGACGGCGACGATGGCCACGACAATGAGGCGGCCGTGTCCGCGCCCGACCACGACCACGAGGCCACGACCGCCGAGGACGACGATCAGGCCAGCGGCAAGGCCGCCGCGGCCACTCCCGAGCACGTCGAAGGCCACACGGACGTGGTGATCGCGGCCGACGGCACGTCTGCGTGCGAGCAGGCGAACGTGGCGAACGAGGGCAACAGCGGCCACGGACACCGCGGGCCGGTGCCGTACGAGCCGATGGACGCGGCCACCCGGGCCACGCTCTCGCAGCAGATCGCCGCGGCCAACACGGTCGTGCTGAAGTACCCGACGGTTGCTGCGGCCGAGGCCGGCGGCTACCGCCGGATCACGCCCTACGTGCCCTGCATCGCCGCTCACTACCTCAACGGCAGCCTGCTCGACTCGACGTTCGACCCGGCCAACCCGGAGATCCTGCTGTTCGCGGGCACCGACCCCGACAGCCAGCTCGTCGGGCTGAGCTACCTGGACTTCAACGGCCCGGACAACGAGCCCGAGGGCTTCGCCGGGAAGACCGATCCGTGGCACGTCCACCGCCAGCTGTGCATCGGCGGCGGCGGGGTGCTCGGGGACGAGAACACCGACGAGGGCGCCTGTGAGGCGCGTGGTGGACGTGTCGTCCCGCTGGAGGGTCTGTGGATGTCCCACATGTGGCCCGTCCCGGGTTGGGAGAGCCGTTGGGGCCTGTTCAGCTCTGAGCATCCCGACCTCGGCGGCCGCATCGGCGACATCAACGCCACTCCGGCGCCCGCCGACGAAGCCGAGGGCTGACGCCGCAGTCGACGCACCAGGGGCGGACCCCTCGCCCGTGGTGCCATCCACCATCAGTCCCGCGCTCATGACTCAGCGCCCTGCCAGCCGGGTGCGTGACGGTGCCAGCGTGAGCCGGCCGCCGGGCTCGCCGTCGCCGACCTCGTAGACCCACAGAGCGGAGTCGACCGACCAGGGCCTACGACGACGGCCGGTCCAGTGAGACCCCGAGGCCGTCGGCGGTCTGCACCGTGACGCGCTCGACGCGGTCGGTCGTGGCGTCATGCTTGACCGCGTCGCCCAGCAGGTGGCCGTCGTCGAACGCGGGCTCCCCCACCAGCGCCTCGGGGTCGATGGAGCCATGGCT
>JBKPRV010000147.1:0-10568 GCA_046734715.1 Actinomycetota bacterium
GCGTGATGTGGCGCCGGTGCTGGTCGTCCAGCAGGGTCTCCAGCCGGCTGCGGCTGACCAGCGACCACGGCAGCGCCGGCACGCTGTGGCGGGAGGGGAGAGGTCGGTTTTGAGGGTGCGTAGGGTGCGAGGACACCGGGAACCCCCTTTCGCCCGGAAGGGTGAGACACGTCTCACCCGCATCCTGCCCCATGGCCGCACGCCTTGCATCACCCACCCGGGGTGATGCGCGCAGGGTGAGAAGGTGCCGGCGGGCTACTCCGAGAACACCTCCCGCAGCTTGGCTTCCTCGTCGTCCGACAGGTTGCTCTGGATCAGCTCGGGCTGCTGCCCCGCGAAGGCGGCGGTCACCCGGTCTAGCACCGCGTCGCTCGACAGGACGAAGAGGGCCGAGGTCCCCGGCGTCACCCGGCTGCGGACCGAGGTGATGAAGTCGTCGTCGATGCCGACGTCGGTCAGCGAGCCGCCCAGCGCCCCGGCGGCCGCACCGACGGCCATGCCGAGCAGGGGAACGAAGAAGAGCAGGCCGAACAGCAGGCCCCAGAACGAGCCGCTGAGCGCGCCGGCCGCGGTCATGGACGAGAGCTGCCGGGTCTTGGGCCGCTTGGCGTCGCTCCGCCAGGACACGGTGGCGGCGTCGTGGATGGCGATGAGGTTCTGCTTCTGGAGGTCGACGAGCGTGTGCTCGGCGGCGTCGGCGCCGTCCGGTGTGGAGAACTTCCAGACCGTGAGGGTGGCCAAGGGTTGCGGCTCCTGGCGGGCGAGGTGGGCCGTCCCAGGATCCCGCCCGGGTCCTTCCTCGTCCATCACCCTCACGGGGTGAAGCTCACTTCTCGACGGGGGTCAGCTCTTCGTCGGGACTGCTGGCCTGGCGTTCGCGCCGGCGCTTGCGGCTCAAGGCGTGGCGGGGCCGCGGCGTCGCGCCGCCGTCCTCGACGGGGTCGACACCGATGCTGCCGCGGCGGGCGCGGCGGGCGAGCACGTCCTCGCCGCCGTCCAGCACCACCGCGGCCAGCGCCGTGGTGATGGGCACCGCCGCCACCAGCCCGATCGCCCCGACCAGCATGCGCACGATCTCGACGGCGATCAGCTCGCCGGTCACCAGGCGGCCGAGCGAGGGACCGCCCTGGGTGAACAGCAGCAACAGCGGCAGCGAGGCGCCCGCGTAGGCGAGGATCAGCGTGTTGACCGTCGAGGCCATGTGGTCGCGACCGGCCTTGGTCGCCTCGCGGAACACCAGCCTCGGGTGCAGGCCCGGATTGGCACGTTGCAGCGCGGCGACGATGGAGACCTGGCTCATCGTGATGTCGTCGAGCACGCCCAGCGCGCCGACCACGATCCCGGCCACCAGCAGGCCACGCAGGTCGAGGGCGTCGGCCGTCAGGTCCAGCGCGCCGGTCCGCCCGGCGCCGACGCCCGTGAGCTGCAGGGCGGCCGCCACCCCGACGGCGAGCCCTGCGGTCAGCGCCAGGCTGACGAGGGTCCCGGCCAGGGCCACGGTGGTGCCCGCGTTGAACCCGTGGGCCAGGTACAGCAGGGCGAAGGCGATGAGCGCGGTGGCCGCCAGCGTCACCGGCACCGCGGGGCTGTCGTGGACCAGCGCCGGCACCAGGAAGGCGATGAGCACGGCCCCGGCGACGGCCAAGCCGACCAGCGCCCGTGCCCCCCGCCCCCGCCCGAACACCAGCACCAGAGCCACGAACCCGCCCAACAGCCACCAGAGCGGCTCGGCGCGAGGGACGCTGGCGAAGGCGTAGCGGAACTCGGCGGGCGCGCTGTCGGTGACGTGGAGGACGACCTTGTCCCCGGAGGCGAGGTCGGGCACGTCGGTCTGGGTGGCCAGCACCCGGAACTCGACGACATCGCCCTCGTCGTCGCCCGAGGTCACCCGGGCGGAGACCACCCGGCACGACGCCTCGTCCCCGGTCTCGGGGTCGTCGCACGTGTCGTCCTCGACGCTGCGCACGGTGGCGTCCACGAAGCTGCTCGACTGCGCCCCCAGCTCCGGCGCGTCACCCCGCGGCCAGAACGCAATCGTGCCCAAGACGGCCGCGGCACCCGCCAGCACCACGACCACGGTCAACCAGCGGGCCCGCCTGCGGCTCGCGGCGATCATCCCTTGACCCTATGCCAGCCCAGCCCCTGGTCGCGGTGATCCCTCACCCCCCGGGGGGATCACCCACCGGGGCCGCGACCGACGGGACACTGGCCACGCTCACTCGCGTGGGGTGACGACAACCCCACCGGTCGTGCCGTAGGCCGGGACGGACCCATGCGAGCCAGGGGGGCCGATGGACCTGCAACGGAAGCTGATCGCGGAACTGCTCGGCACGCTCTGGCTGGTCCTCGGGGGGTGTGGGAGCGCAGTCCTGGCGGCCAACTTCATGCCCGAGACCAACCTGGGCATCGGGCTCTTGGGGGTGTCCCTCGCCTTCGGCCTCACCGTGGTGACCGGTGCCTACGCCCTCGGCCACATCTCCGGCGGCCACTTCAATCCCGCGGTCAGCCTCGGAGTGCTCGCGGCGCGGCGCATCCCCGTGCGCGAGGCGGCCGCCTACGTCGGCGCCCAGGTCATCGGGGGGATCCTGGGCATGGCCATCCTCGTGGCCATCGCCAGCGGCATCGACGGCTTCAAGATCGGCACCGGCGAGGGCGAGAGCACCCTCGCCGCCAACGGCTGGGCCCAGCTCTCGCCCGGCGGCTACGACTTCGTGGCCGCCCTGGTGGTCGAGGTGGTGCTCACGTTCTTCTTCCTGCTGGTGATCCTCGGCGTGACCGGCCGGGAGGCGCCCATCGGGTTCGCGCCCCTGGCCATCGGCCTAAGCCTGACCCTGATCCACCTCATCAGCATCCCGGTCACCAACACGTCGGTGAACCCGGCCCGCTCCACCGCGCCGGCCGTGTTCGTCGGGGGCGACGTGCTCGAGCAGCTGTGGTTGTTCTGGCTGGCGCCCATCGCGGGCGCGGTGCTGGCCGGGGTGGTCCACCGGGTGGTGATCGAGGAGCGGGCCGTCACCATCGAGGGCCACGGCTAGGACAGGCCCTAGGGCAGCCCCGCCCAGGCGGCGACCCGGGACCGCAGCACCGGCAGGCTGACCGTCGCCGCGCCCAGCACGGTGTCGTGGAAGTCGGTGATGGCGAAGCCGGAGCCGAGCGCGGCCCGGGCCTCGGCCCGCAGCCGCAGGATCTCCCGCTGCCCGACCTTGTAGGCGAGCGCCTGGCCGGGCATGCCGACGTAGCGGTCGACCTCCACCTCGATCTCCTCGTGGTCGACCGGGGCGTTGGCCACCATGAAGTCGATGGCCTGCTGGCGGGTCCAGCCCAGGGCGTGCAGCCCGGTGTCGACCACCAGCCGGCACGCCCGCCACGAGTCGCCGGCCAGCATGCCCAGCCGGTCGAGGTCGCTCTCGTACAGGCCCATCTCGTCGGCCAGCCGCTCGGTGTAGAGCGCCCAGCCCTCCACGAAGGCGGTGTGGCCCCAGGACAGCCGCCGGAACGCGGGCAGCGACGTGCGCTCGGTGGCGATGGCCAGCTGGAGGTGGTGGCCGGGGATCGCCTCGTGGAAGCAGATCGACGCGGTCTCCGCCCGGCCGCGCCCGGTGGGGTCGCGCAGGTTGACGTGGTACTCGCCCGGCCGGCTGCCGTCGGGTGCGGGCGGCGTGTAGTACGCGGCGGCCACGTCCGCCTCCAGGTAGGCGGGCACCGGGGTGAGGACGCACGGGGCCTCCGGGACGATGCCGAACCAGTCGCCCATGGCCGCGGTGGCGGCGTCGAGGCAGGTCCGGTTGTGGGCCAGGATCTCGTCCGCGTCGCGGTAGCGCAGGCTCTCGTCGCCGGTGAGCCGGGCGAAGATCGCAGCCAGGTCCTTCAGGCCCCACAGCCGCCCGCCGATCTGCTGGTACTCGGCCGCCAGCGAGGCCACCTCGTCCAGCCCCACCTGGTGGAGCTCCTCGGCGGTGAGTGGCAGCCCGGTGTGGATCTGGATGAGCGCCGGGTACAGCTCGTCCCCGTCGGGCAGGTGCACCAGGCCCGGCTGGTCGTCGGGCCGGGACCGGGGCAGCAGCTCGTCCCGCAGCACATCCAGATAGCGGGCGAAGGCGGGGCGCAGCTCGCCGGCCACGATCTGGGTCAGTTCGGCCCGCCAGGCGTCGAGCCCGTCCCAGCCCTCGGGCCCGGCCAGGTTCACGAACGGGTCGTCGGCCAGCGGCGACGCCAGGTACCCGTCGACCTGGTTGAGGGAGCGGACGATGTTGAGGCGGGCCGGGGTGCGACCCGCGGCCAGGCCCTGGCGCCAGCGCTCGGCCGCCTGGGCCAGCATGTCGCCGTAGTGCCGGGTGCGGATGAGGGCCATCGCCGCGTGCTCGGGCTCGGGGGCGTTGAGCTGGCCCGCGCTGATCAGCAGGTCGGCGTGCACGCCCTCCATCTGGTCCCAGGTCATCTCGGCCAGCCGCAGGTCGATGCCGCGTAGCGCATCGTCCAGCTCGTGGAGCAGCAGGTCCCGGGTCACCGCGTCGGTCTCGTCGAGGATGCCGTCGAGTGCCGCGGCCCGCGCCTCCAAGTCGGTCCAAGTGGCCCGGCGCGCCTGCTCCGTCTCGACCGACAGGTCGTCCACCCGGTCGTCGTAGCGGTGGTCGCCCATGTAGGTGGCGAACAGCGGGCTGGCCTCCAGCTGCGCCTCCCAGTACTCCTCGGCCAGGCCGGGGATCGTGTCGTCGGTCATGACGAGCGCAGCACCTTCCCCGGATGCCGGCCGTCGACGTAGCCGAGGAACGGTGGGTAGACGTTGTAGCCGAGCAGCTCCTGCAGCCGTTCGGGCAGCTTGCGCGCCACCTCGGGCGGCACCGCCACCAGCTGGGTCTCCTGCGGCCGCAGCCACGACACCACGTACTCCAGGATCAGCCCGGGCCGGGGGCGGTCGCCGGTGTTGGCGCCGCCGCCGTGCCACAGCCCGCCGTGGTAGACGAGCACCGACCCGGCGGGCATGGTGGCCTGGACCACCTCGCTCTCGGCGGGTTGGCGGTCCTCGGGCCAGCGGTGGCTGCCGGGGATGAGCCGGGTGGCCCCGTTGGCCTCGGTGAAGTCGCACAGCGCCCACATGCTGTTCACCACCACCGGCTGATGCGGCCGGGGCAGCGGGTAGACGGCCTCGTCGCGGTGCAGCACCTGGGCCTTCTCGCCCGGGCCGATCTGCAGGGCCACCGGAGCGGAGAACTGGTAGTGCGGCCCGAGGGCGTGGTCCAGGGCCCCGAGCAGCAGCGGGTGCACGGCGATGTCGTCGAAGGCGCGGGTCTTGGCGAACACCGCGTAGATCCGCTGGGTGTGGAAGCCCTCGAAGGCGTTGCGGCCGGTGGGGGTGGTGGCGAACAGGCCGTCGAGCGCCGCCAGCTTGGCCGCCACGTCCTCGGCCGGCAGCAGCCCTTCGACCAGCGCGTAGCCGTGCTCGTCCAGCGAGGCGGCCACGTCGTCGCCCGTGGCGGTGGGCCCGAGGCGCTTGAGCGTCATTCCCCGTGGACGGTAGCCGAGGTCCTCCGGCCCCACGGGAGCGGTTTCATGGCTGCGGAATGGCAACAGGGTTCGCGGCTTACCGGCCGTAGCCTCTGGCCCCATGACGCGCGCGGGGACGGAACCACAGCATGAGACGGCGCCGCTGGTGCGGCTGTGGCGCTACGCCCGCGGGCACCGGCGCACGGTGGTGGCCGCCATCGCCTTCAGCGTGATCAACAAGCTGGCCGACGTCATGCCCGAGCTGCTGATCGGTGCCGCGGTCGACGTGGTGGTGCGGGGCAACGACTCGATCGTGGCCACGACCTTCGGGGTCGAGGACAAGTTCTCCCAGCTGCTCGTGCTGGCGGTGATCAACGTCGTCGTGTGGCTCGTCGAGTCGGGCAGCGAGTACGTCTCGAACCTGCTGTGGCGCAACCTGGCCCAGACCATCGAGCACGAGGCGCGCATGGACGCCTACCGCCACGTGCAGCGCCTGGAGCTGGCCTGGTTCGAGGACCAGTCCACCGGCGGGCTGCTGGCCATCCTCAACGACGACGTCAACCAGCTCGAGCGCTTCCTCGACATGGGCGCCCAGGAGCTGATCCGCACGCTGGTCAACATCATCTTCGTGGGCGTCGTGTTCTTCGTCGCCTCGCCCGTCCTCGGGGTGGTGGCGTTCCTCCCCATCCCGATCATCGTGTGGGCCTCGGTCCGCTACCAGCGGCGCCTGGAGCCCCGCTACACCGAGGTGCGGGAGGCGGCCGGCGACCTGGGGGCGCTGCTGGCCAACAACGTGTCGGGCATCGCCACCATCCGCTCGTTCACCGCCGAGGACCGGGAGAGCGCCCGGGTGGACGGCGCCAGCCAGGGCTACCGCGAGTCCAACCGGCGGGCCATCAAGCTGTCGTCGGCCTTCATCCCGCTGATCCGCATGGCCATCCTGGCCGCCTTCACCATCACGCTGGTGGTCGGCGGGCAAGCCGCGCTGAACGGCTCGCACGACATCGGCCTGTTCTCGGTCCTCGTCTACATGACCCAGCGCCTGCTGTGGCCCCTGACCCGGCTGGGCGAGACGTTCGACCTGTACCAGCGGGCCATGGCCTCGACCCGGCGCATCCTCGACCTGCTGGCGGTCGAGCCCATCATCGTCGACGGCCCGGGCGTGCTGCCCTCGCCGGTCAGCGGCGAGGTGTGCTTCGAGGGCGTGTCGTTCGCCTACGGCCCGCCCGACGCCCTCGGCGCAGCCGTGCTCGACGGCTTCGACCTGGAGGTGCCCGCGGGCGAGACCCATGCCATCGTGGGGGCCACCGGCGCGGGCAAGTCCACGGTGGTCAAGCTGCTGCTGCGGCTGTACGAGGCCACCGACGGCCGCATCTCGCTCGACGGCGTCGGGGTCGACGAGGTACCGCTGGCCGAGCTGCGCCGGGCGGTGGGCTACGTGGGCCAGGACGTGTTCCTGTTCCAGGGCACCGTGCGGGAGAACCTCGCCTACGGCCGCCCGCACGCCAGCGACGAGGAGCTGGAGCGGGCCGCCCTCCTGGCCGAGGCCCACGAGTTCATCTGCGCCCTCCCCCAGGGATACGACACCGTGGTGGGCGAGCGGGGCCAGAAGCTGTCCGGCGGCCAGCGCCAGCGGCTGTCCATCGCCCGGGCCATCCTCAAGGACCCGCCCCTGCTGGTCCTGGACGAGGCCACGTCGTCGGTCGACAACGAGACCGAAGCCGCTATCCAGCGCTCCCTGGAGCTGGTGGGCCGCGGCCGCACGGTGGTGGTCATCGCCCACCGGCTCTCCACGGTCCGCCACGCCGACCGCATCCACGTCCTGGAGAAGGGCCGCGTGGTGGAGGCCGGCACCCACGACGACCTGCTGGCCGAGCGCGGCCTCTACGCCGCCCTCTGGCGCATCCAGACCGGCGAGGTCCACGCCCTGCCCGCCGCGGAGACAGCGTGACGGGCTAACCGGCGAGCTCGTCCGGCGCGAGACCGGCTAGCCGGGGAAGTCGCCGGCCGCCACGCGGGTCTTGCGGAGGAGGGCGGTGATCTGGTCGAGCTCCTCGGGGGTGAGGCCGTCGAGGCCGAAGCCGGTGGCGCTCACCGCCTCGGTGGCCTTGGCCACTACCCGGCGGCCCTCCTCGGTGATCTCGGCCAGCGTGGTGCGGCGGTCGGTGGGATGGGCCAGGCGGCCCACCAGGCCCTGGCGCTCCAAGCGGTCGATGATGTTGGTGACGCTGGTGGGGTGCAGCATCAGCCGGTCGCCCATCTTGCCCATGGGCAGGGATCCCTGGCGGCTGAAGGCCAGCAGCACCAGGGCCTCGTAGCGGGCGAAGGTCAGGTCGAGGGGGCGCAGCGCTTCGTCCACGGCGGCGAGGATGAGCTGTTGGACGCGCATGATCGACGTGGTGGCCGACATGGCGGCGGGAGCTCCCCAGTCCCGGGCCTCCCACTGGCGACGCGCCTCGGCGATGGCGTCGAACTCCAGCGGCCGAGGTTTGGGCACGGCCGCATCCTATGTCGGATGTCCAGCCTTCGGACCACCATTGGTCGGACAACCGGATGTCGGTGGACAGAAACTTGGAAGTCCGAGTATTGTCGGGCGCGTGGCTGGCCTTGGGGGTTCACGCGCGCCCGATCCGACGAGCGCGCCGGAGCTGCACCATCCGGTGCATCCGGTGCGCCTCGTCACCGCGGCCAGCTTGTTCGACGGGCACGACGCGGCCATCAACGTCATGCGGCGCATCCTGCAGTCCCAGGGGGCCGAGGTCGTCCACCTGGGTCACAACCGCTCGGTGGACGAGGTGGTCCGGGCCGCGGTGCAGGAAGACGTGCAGGGCGTGGCCGTCAGCTCCTACCAGGGCGGCCATCTGGAGTACTTCCGCTACCTGGTGGACCGGCTGCGGGCCGAGGGCCGGCCGGACGTCAAGGTGTTCGGCGGGGGCGGCGGCGTCATCGTCGAGGACGAGATCGCCGCGCTGCACGACTACGGCGTGGCCCGCATCTTCTCCCCGGCCGACGGGCAGCGCATGGGGCTGGCGCCGATGGTCAACACCATCGTCGCCGCCTGCGACATCGACCTGGCCGCCGACGTCCCCACCTCCGTGGACGACGTGCTGGCCGGCGACCCCCGCGCGCTGGCGCGGGTGCTGACCGCCATCCAGGGCGGCACGCTGGGCCGCCAGCTCCTCGACGATCTGCGGCGAGCGGCCCGGAGTCGCCTTGTGCCCGTGCTCGGCATCACGGGCACGGGCGGCTCCGGCAAGTCCTCACTCACCGACGAGCTGGTCCGGCGCCTGCGCCTCGACTTCGACGACAAGCTGCGGGTGGCGGTGGTGGCCGTCGACCCGACCCGGCGGCGGGCGGGCGGCGCGCTGCTCGGCGACCGCATCCGCATGAACGCCGTCGACCACAACGTGTTCTTCCGCTCGCTGGCGACCCGGGGCGCGACCGAGGTGCCCGACCACCTCGACGATGTCGTGGCCGCGTGCCGCGCCGCGGGCCACGACGTCGTCATCGTCGAGACGCCCGGCATCGGCCAGGGCGACGCCGGCATCGTCGACCTGGTGGACGTGTCGCTCTACGTCATGACCCCCGAGTTCGGGGCGGCCAGCCAGCTCGAGAAGATCGACATGCTCGACTTCGCCGACGCGGTGGCCATCAACAAGTTCGAGCGCCGCGGCGCCGAGGATGCGCTCCGGGACGTGCGCCGCCAGCTCCAGCGCAACCGCGAGAGCTTCGGCGGGTCGCTGGAGGACCTGCCGGTGTTCGGCACCATCGCCGCCCGCTTCAACGACGACGGCGTCACCGCCCTCTACCAGCACCTGCGGGGCCTGCTCACCGAGCACGGGCTGCCTGCGGGCGGCGGCGCGCTCGCCCCGGTCACCACCCGGGTGCCCACCGGGATCGCCACCATCGTGCCGCCCAACCGATCCGCGTATCTGGCCGAGGTGGCCGAGACCGTGCGCGGCTACCACGCCCACACCGCGGCCCAGGTGGCGCTGGCCCGCCGCCACCAGGCCCTGCGCACCACGAGCGACCTGCTGGCCGAGGCCGGCGGCGACACGGAGCAGGTCGAGGCGCTGCTGGCCGGGACCGAGGACGAGCTCGACCCCGCGTGCTGCGAGCTGCTCGACGCCTGGCCCGCCACGGTCGAGGCCTACTCGGGCGACGAGCACGTGGACCGGGTCCGCGACCGCGAGGTCCGCACACCGCTCACCTTCGAGACGCTGTCCGGCACCAGGCTGCCCCGGATCGCCCTGCCCCGCCTGGGCGACGACGGCGACCTGCTGCGGTGGCTGCGGGACGAGAACCTGCCGGGCCGCTTCCCGTTCACCGCCGGCGTGTTCGCGTTCAAGCGGGAGGGCGAGGACCCCACCCGGATGTTCGCGGGCGAGGGCGATGCGGTCCGCACCAACCGGCGCTTCCACCTGCTGGCCGAGGGCCAGCCCGCCACCCGGCTGTCGACCGCGTTCGACTCGGTCACCCTCTACGGCTTCGACCCCGACGAGCGCCCCGACATCTACGGCAAGGTGGGCAACTCGGGCGTGTCCATCGCCACGCTCGACGACATGCGGGCGCTGTACGACGGCTTCGACCTGTGCAACCCGACGACCTCGGTGTCGATGACCATCAACGGTCCGGCCCCCACCATCCTGGCCATGTTCTTCTGCACGGCGATCGACCAGCGCCTCGCGGCCCACGAAGACGCCCACGGCGTCCCGCCCTCGCCGGAGGAGGCGGCCGGCATCGCCGAGTGGGTCCTCCACAACGTGCGGGGCACGGTGCAGGCCGACATCCTCAAGGAGGACCAGGGCCAGAACACCTGCATCTTCTCCACCGAGTTCGCCCTCCGGATGATGGCCGACATCCAGCAGTGGTTCGTCGAGCGGCGGGTGCGGAACTTCTACTCGGTGTCGATCTCCGGCTACCACATCGCCGAGGCCGGCGCGAACCCGATCACCCAGCTGGCCCTCACCCTGGCCAACGCCTTCACCTACGTCGAGGCCTACCTGGCCCGGGGCATGGCGATCGACGACTTCGCCCCCAACCTGTCGTTCTTCTTCAGCAACGGCATGGACCCCGAGTACTCG
>JBKPRV010000148.1:0-6558 GCA_046734715.1 Actinomycetota bacterium
GATCCCGCGCCCGTGGGGACCAACTCGTGGCCCCGGACCTCTACGCCCGCGGCTTCAACGACGTGACGCTGGCGGTGGCGGAGGGCGAGTGACCCTGCCCCGGCGGAGGAGCGGTCCGACTCTCGAACGCAGAAGGCCCGAGCGGGTGGGCTCGGGCCTTCCGGCCGAGGCAGCCCGCTGATGCGTTCGGCTGTGCTGTCGTCGGTCGCAACGACGTCCAGCCAGCTGGAGTACAGCGGGTTGGCTGATGACCCTCTCGGGTAGGCGAGAAGCGATGACGGCGCTCCACGCGGCTGACCGGATCGCTGATCCCTGGGGCAGTCGCACGGCCTTTGCCAGGGGAGGCTCATGGCCGGCGCGGGTCGACTCCCAGCTGGCCCCGGGCCTCGCCGAGAGCGACGTCGACCGGTGGGTACAGAGCGCTTCGGTTCTGCACTCCAACGGCGATGCCCTCGACATCGCGGTGAAGGACGGTCGCATCGTTGGGGTGAGGGGCCGCGCGGTCGACCGGGTCAACCATGGGCGCCTGGACGTCAAGGACCTCTACGGCTGGCAGGCGAACAACGCCCCCGACCGCCTCCGAACGCCGCTCGTGCGAGACGGCGGGCGCCTGGTCGAGGCCGACTGGGACACGGCCATGGGGCGCATCGTCGAGCGGTCACAGGATCTGCTGGCCCGGCCCGGAGGCTGGGGCCGGCACGGCTTCTACACGAGCGGCCAGCTGTTCCTCGAGGAGTACTACACGCTGGCCGTCATCGGGAAGGCCGGCATCGGCACGCCCCACATGGACGGCAACACCCGGCTGTGCACTGCGACGGCGGCGGCGGCCCTCAAGGCCAGCTTCGGCACCGACGGTCAGCCGGCGTCCTATACCGACATCGACCACTGCGACGCACTCGCGCTCTGGGGCCACAACGTGGCGGAGACGCAGCCGGTGCTGTGGATGCGGATGCTCGACCGCCGGGCCGGGTCGGACCCACCGGCCCTGGTCGTCGCCGATCCCCGGCTCACCGTGCCGGCCCGGGAGGCGGACGTCCACCTGGCTGTGCGGAGTGGCACGAACCTGGCGCTGATGAACGGCATCGTCCACCAGCTGCTGGCCCGGGGATGGGTCGACGAGGACTACGTGCAGGCGCACACCCTGGGTCTCGATGAGCTGGCCCGGGTGACAGCCGCCTATCCTCCGGACCGGGTGGCCGGCATCTGCGACGTGCCGGTCGATCGGCTGGAGGCGGCCGCCGAGATCGTGGGCACCTGCGATCGGCTGCTGTCGACCGTGCTCCAGGGCTTCTACCAGGCGAATCAGGCGACCGCGGCGGCGTGCCAGGTCAACAATGTGCACCTGCTGCGGGGGATGCTCGGCCGTCCCGGGGCGGGAGTCCTGCAGATGAACGGTCAGCCCACCGCGCAGAACACCCGGGAGACCGGGGCCGACGGTGACCTGCCAGGCATGCGCAACTGGGACAACCGCAGCCACATCCGCGAGCTCGCGGCACTGTGGAACGTCGACGAGATGACGATCCCGCACTGGGCACCGCCGACCGCAGCCATGCAGATCTTCCGCTACGCCGAGCAGGGCTCGATCGACCTGCTGTGGATCTCGGGCACCAACGCCGCCGTCTCCCTGCCCCAGCTCGAGCGCATCCGCCGGATTCTGGCGCGCCAGGACCTCCTGGTCGTCGTCCAAGACCTGTTCCTGACCGAGACCGCCCAGCTGGCCGACGTGGTGCTGCCGGCCGCAGCCTGGGGCGAGAAGACGGGCACCTTCACCAACGCCGACCGCACGGTCCACCTCTCGGACCAGGCCGTCGAGCCGCCGGGCAGCGCCCGCTCGGACCTCGACATCTTCCTGGACTACGCCCGCCGCATGGACTTCCGGGACCGGGACGGCGCACCGCTGATCGGCTGGCACGATCCCGAGTCCGCGTTCGAGGCGTGGAAGGCGTGCAGCCGCGGGCGTCCCTGCGACTACACGGGCATCACCTACGAGCGCCTGCGGGGTGGCAGCGGCATCCAGTGGCCCTGCCCGCCCGGCGACGAGGCTGGCACCGAGCGGCTCTACGGCGACGGGCGGTTCAACACCGACCCCGACTTCACCGAGACCTTCGGCCACGACCTGGCCTCGGGGGCCGCCTTCAGCGAGAACCAGTACCGGGCCCGGGAGCCCCGGGGACGCGCCTTCCTCCACGCTGTCGACCACGAGCCCGGGCCCGAAGAGCCGAGCGACGAGTACCCACTGCTGCTCACGACCGGGCGCACCATCTACCACTTCCACACCCGGACCAAGACCGGCCGAGTGCCGGAGCTGCGCGCCGCCGCCCCCGACGCCTGGGTGGAGCTGAGCGCTTCCGACGCCGCAGCTCTCGGCATCGCCGCGGGGGATGTGGTCCGGGTCGAGTCGGCGCGGGGTGCCCTGGAGGCGCCCGCCCGCATCACGGACGTACGTCCGGGGGTCGTATTCGTTCCCTTCCACTACGGCGACGGGGACCTCCCGCCGGGCGAGCCGACACGGGCGGCCAACGAGCTCACCCTCACGGCCTGGGACCCGGTCTCCAAGCAACCGGTCTTCAAGGTCGCCGCCGTGCGGGTGACCAAGGTGGCCGAGGCGGCGAGGCGCTGACGACCGTGCACCTCGTCACCTACCTCGGGCTGCTCCACCGGGCTGAGGACGCGCTGGCCGACGCGTTCCGCGAGGTCGCCGGCGCCCACCCCGACGAGCCTGACGTCCACCAGGACTGCATCCGCATGGCCGGCCAGTGCGAGCTGCACGTCGAGCGGCTGGCCCCCTTCCTCGACCGCTACGGCGAGGCACCCGACGACGAGCCCGAGCGGTTGCACGCCGACCTGTTCCGCGGCGCCCGCACGGGCGGGCTCGGGCTACTGCGGGACCTGCACGACCTGTACGTCATGGCGGCCGCCTCCGACATCGCCTGGACGATCATCGGGCAGGCAGCGCAGGGCGCCCGCGACCGCGACCTGCTCGACGTCGTGACGTCCTGCGAGCGTGACACGACGATCCAGCAGGCATGGCTCCGCACCCGCATGAAGGCCGCCGCGCCCCAGGCCCTGGTGGTCGCCTGAGCCCGACCCGGTAGGTGGGCTGCATCAACCGGGGAGCCGGTCCCGTAGCTCCCCCTCGTAGAAGCGGAAGAAGCCCTCCTGGTCGGGCCCGATCTGGGTCAGGGCCACTTCGTCGAACCCGGCGTCCGCGTACTCGCGCACGGCGGCCACGTATGCCTCCGGGTCGGGGCCGCACGGCCTGCCCTGGTTGGCCGCCGCCTCGCTGACCATCGATGCTGCCTGCTCGAAGTGGGCGGGGGTGGCCAGGTCCTGGGAGAGCTGGCCGGGGACGCCGCTGGTGGGCCACAGCTCGTAGGCCAGCTTGCGGGCTTCCACCTCGTCGTCGGCCCAGCACACCTTCACCGCGCCGAGCAGCGGCCCGCTGCCGCCCCGCGACCGGTAGCGCGACAGCAGGTCGCGGTCGGCGCCTGTGGTCATCCAGCCGTCGCCGTGCCGGGCCGCCACGTCGACGGCCTCCGGCCCGAAGGCCGACACGTAGACCGGGATGTCTCCTTCGGGCGTGGTGTATATGCGCGCGTTCTCGACCGTGTAGTGGTCGCCGCGGTGGGTCACCTGGTCGCCGGTCCACAGGGCCCGGATGACCTCGATGGCCTCGGCCAGCATGTCCAGGCGCACGGGCGCCGGCGGCCAGCGGTCGCCGAGGATGTGCTCGTTGAGCGCCTCGCCGGTGCCGACGCCGAACCGGAACCGCCTGCCCGGCAACAAGTTGCTGCTGGTCGCGGTGGCCTGAGCCAGCACCGCCGGGTGGATGCGGACGGTCGGGCAGGTCACCGCCGTTGTCACCGTGAGGCCGGTCGTGGCGGCGATCGCGCCGATCACCGACCACACGAACGGCGACTGGCCCTGCCGGTCGATCCAGGGGTGGTAGTGGTCCGAGATCCAGACGGACCGGAACCCGGCCGCCTCCGCTCGCTGGGCGGTGGCCACGAGGGTCCGGGCGTCGTGCTCTTCGCTGGACAGGGCATAGGCGTACTCGACCATGAGTCCCTCCTGGGAACAGAGCGGTGGGCCCCGTCCGGCGCTGTCAGCCGGGGCTCACGGTGGCGGCCAGCTCGTCGTGGTCCATGGAGGAACGGCCGGGGATCTCCTGGGCGCTCGCGAGCTCGCGGAGCTGCTCGACGGTGAGCCCCTGCTTGTCCGCCACGACGGGAGCGCCGAGCTGCGACTTGCGGGCCTCGAGGTCGTCGGCCAGCCGGGACAGGGCGTCGCCGTCGGAGGCGCCCCGCACCGCGGGAAACAGCTCCGCTTCCTCTTCGCCCGCGTGGTGCTCGACGTTCTCGATGAGGACCTTCACCTTGGCGACCCAGTCGTCCTCGCCCGCCGCCAGGCCGCCGATCTCCTCCAGCAGGACCTTGGCGACGTGGTGCTCCTCGATCCCCTCGTCGACGGTCTCGGAGATGTCCTCGGACAGATCGCGGGCCCACGGGTAAAAGACGACCTCTTCGATGTCCGCATGGACGGTGAGCTCACGCTCGATCTCCCGGACCAGCGAACCCATGGCACCCGCATCACCGGACTCCTCGGCGGCCTGGAACCGGGCGAACAGGCCACGAACCCGGTTGTGGTCCGCCACGAGCAGCTTCAGTCCATCCATATCTCCACCTCCACGTCACTGGCTGGAACGGCGCGGAGTGGATACCCCCCTCTCCGACGACCAAACGCTTTACGTGGCTGCAACGGCTCGCGAAGGGGTGACAGCGAGCCGTCCACATCGGGAGGACGGCGATGAGCGATGCATCCCGAGAGGACGACCCCCTCGAGGAACCGGACGCCGCGCCCGCCCCCGGCAGCCAGCCGCAGGGCGGTGTGCTACGGCACATCACCCCCGCCGCGAACGCGGAGCAAATGCTCGAGCCGGAGGCCCAGGGCGATGGCCCCGAGCACGATGCGGCCGCGGAGGTCGAGCGGCGGGAAGGTAGCGGTCCGGGCTGACCCGGACCGGGCGGCATCACCGCATGGGGCGCTTCGGGTCGTGCTGGATGTGCGACCGCCAGCTCTTCGCCCAGTGCGAGACCACCCAGGTCCACGAACACGGCAAGGGTGCCATCCTATTCGGCTACACCAAGCTCTACGGGCACGTGCCCGGGGCCCAGGCCGAGCCGATGGGCGTGCCCCAGGCCCACTTCGGGCCGATCAAGGTACCGGAGGGCCCGCCGGACGAGCGCTTCCTGTTCCTGTCCGACGTCCTGCCCACCGCCTGGCAGGCGGTGGTGTTCGCCGAGGTCCCGGCGGGTGGGTCGCTCGCCGTGGTCGGTCTCGGGCCCATCGGGCAGATGGCGTGCCGGGTCGCCCTCCACCTCGGCGTCGAGGACGTGTTCGCGGTCGATCTGGTCCCCGAGCGCCTGGCCATGGCGGCCCGCCACGGTGCCACCGGCTGCCCCTGGGCGAGGCGCCGAGTGCCTACATGGTGTTCCAGGACAAGGACGACGGCGCCATCAAGGTCGTCCTCTCCCCGTGACGGCGGTCGGTCAGGCGACCTCGTCCCGGTCGCAGGCCACCTGCAGCACGAGGGCGATGGCGGCGTCACACGTGGCGGCACAGACCTCGTCGGGATCGCCGTCGAAGCGGTGGAGCTCGGCCCGCTCGCGGCCGCCGGCCACGACCGCGAGCCAGACGGTCCCCGGAGCCAACCCGTCCTGGGGATCGGGCCCACCCACGCCGCTCACGGCGACGGCCAGATCGGCACCGAGTAGGTGCGCAGCGCCTCGCGCCATGTCGACGACAGCGCCGCGGGACACGACGGGTCCAGCGCGGACGCCCAGCAGCCGGTGCTTCACCTCGGCGCTGTAGGCGACGACGCCGCCTCGGAACCACTCGGATGCGCCCTCGGCGCGGGCGAAGCGGTTGGCGAGCAGGCCACCGGTGAGCGATTCGGCCACCCCGACGGCAAGTCCCAGCTCGCCGATGACCGCCCCGAGATCGGGGTCAGGCGTTCCCTGCGGTCCGCTCGTCGCCATTCAGGACTTGCGGGCGGTGGCCCGACCGCCCTTGCGGCCGGCTTCCCGCTTCTGGGCAGTGGTGCCGCCCTGGCGGGGCGAGCTGCCAGCGCCGCTCTTCTTGCCGCCGCGCTTCGACGCTCCTGGCGAGTTGGCGATGCGGGCCGCCCGCTGCTTGGACATGCCCTTGTCCTTGAGGGCTTCGTACTGCTTCTCGTTCTTCACACTCGGCCGCTTGTTCGGCATGGACCCTCCCTGGACGGCAGATGCTGTGCCAAGCGGATACCCGACGCCCCGAACCGCCAGACGGCTCCCACCTCGCGCCGGCCGGAACCGGCCGCGGCCGCATCACCGTTGGACACCCGGCTCCCGCGGCCGGTGACCTGCAATCCGGCCCGGCATCGGCCGGTGGAGCCTCGCCCACCGCCCGGCACGAGTTCGGCGACTTCGCCGGCTATGCCACGGCGTGGTGCTACTGGATCACCTGCTGGGCGGGCAACGCGGCCATCGTGTCGTCGTGGGTGCTGTACGTCGAGGAGCT
>JBKPRV010000149.1:0-12113 GCA_046734715.1 Actinomycetota bacterium
GTGTGGGACAAGCTGCCCGCGCCCGAGCAGTTCGTCGACCGGCTGGTCGGCAAGGCGGGCCTGCCCGAGAAGTCCTGGCCCGCGGACGCGCAGGTCTGGCGCTACACCACGGACGAGTTCGGCGACGACACCTGAGGCTGCGCTTGCGCAGCCGGGGCCCGAGCGGCCCGGCGCCTCGGGCGCCAAGAGCGGGAAACAACTAGCCGCTTGCGGCAGAGCGTGCCCAGGCGTAGTCCGCTTTCCCGGCGGGGGAGCGGACGACCCGGTCCACCCAGCAGAAGGACTTCGGCACCTTGTAGCCCGCCAGCGTCCGCCGGCAGTGGTCCCGCAGGATCTCGTCCGGCGGGCGCACGGCTCCGGGGCAGGCTGCCAGCACGGCGACGACCTCGCTGCCCCAGCGCTCGCTGGGCCGGCCCACCACCACCGCGTCGGCCACGTCGGGGTGCGAGGTGAGGGCCTGCTCGACCTCCTCCGCGAACACCTTCTCGCCGCCGGTGTTGATGGTGACCGAGTCCCGGCCCAGCAGCTCCAGCTCGCCACCCGGCCGGAGCCGCACCCGGTCCCCGGCCACCGCGTAGCGCACGCCGTCCACCACCGGGAAGGTGGCGGCCGTCTTGGCCCGGTCGCCCAGGTAGCCGAGCGGCACCCGGCCCGCCTGGGCCAGCCAGCCCACCTCGTCGCCGTCCGGGGTCAGGATCCGCGAGCGGTCCTCGGACAGCACCACGGTGCTGGCCTCGAGCCGGAACCCGCCGTCGTCGCCGCCCACGGCCTGGCGCCCCGACTCGGAAGACCCCAGCACGTCCACGATGCGGACCGCGGGCAGCCGCTCCTTGATGCGGGCCTTGACCGGCGCCGACAGCACCGCCCCGCCGGAGAGCAGGAAGCGGAGGGCGGACAGGTCGTAGTGGTGGGCATCGAGCTCGTCGAGCAGCGGGCGGGCGAACGGGTCGCCCACGATCTGGAGCGCGGTCACGCACTCCCGGGCGCAGGTGCCGAGCACGTCGGCCGGATCGAACCGGGTGGGGTCGTCCTGGACGATCACGGTGCCGCCCGAGGTCCAGGCCGAGATCGCGTTCCAGTGGGCGGCGCCGTGCATGAAGGGCGCCGAGGGCAGGGTACGCAGCCCGGCGCGGGCCCCGGCGTCGGCCACGATGGCGTCCTCGGCGCCGCTCACGCCGAGCGCGGTGGCCAGGAAGTCGCCCTGGCGCCACAGCGTGCCCTTGGGCATGCCGGTGGTCCCGCCGGTGTAGACGATGTACCGGTCGTCGGGGGAGAGCCCAGGGGGTGGGACCGGCGTGGCTGCAGCCAGCGCGTCCTCGTAGGGCACCGCTCCCGGCAGCAATGGCGCCCCCGAGCCGTCGTCGACCTGGAGCAGCAGCGTCACATCGGGCAGGTCGGGGAGCACCTCGGCCAGGGTGGCGGCGAACGCCCCGTGGTAGATCACGGCGCGGGCCGCGCTGTCGGCCAGGACGTAGCGCAGCTCGGCGGCCACGTAGCGGTAGTTGACGTTGACCGAGGCGGCCCGGGCCTTCCACGCGCCGAGCATGCCCTCCAGGTACTCGTGGCCGTTGTGCAGGTACTGGGCCACGTGGTCGTGCGGGGACTCCCAGGGTGCCCCGGCGGACGGATCGGCCCGCAGCCCCAGGCCCGCTTCCGCCAGCACGGCGGCCAGCCGCCGGGTCCGGTCGGTGACCTCGGCCCACGTGCGGTGGATGCCGCCGGCGACGATGCACTCGCGGTCGGGCACGGCCGCGGCGATGGCTTCGTGCAGCGCGGCGACGTTGTGGTCGCCCGGTTCGCTCACCCGGGCCTGTCCTAGCCGTCTCGGCGCTGCAGGAGCAGGCTCTGGACCGCCCGTCCCAACCGGCCGCGCTCGTCGTAGAGGGCGCTCTCGGCCATGCCCATGCCCTGGTCGCTGGGCAGGGTGTGGGCGTCGAGCCCGATCCATTCCCCGGCCGGGGGCCGCGCCAGGTGCAGCGTGAGGTCGGGGTTGAGGAAGATCCACTCCTCGAACGGCAGCACCCAGGACACGCCGTTGCCGAAGTCGGACGCGGCCGCGGCCCGCTGCACGCCGGTCGGCGCCTCGTCGCCCACCACCGGCCGGCGCAGCCGGAACCACACCCGAGCCGGGCCCGGGCGGTCGCCGCCGTCGGCGAAGCGCAGCTCCGTGCCGGTGCGGTGGAACGCGGGCGTGTCGTCGTCGCCGAACTCGAACGGGGCGCCCTGGGACCCCTCGGGCCCCGGCTCCAGGTAACTGTCGTGGCCTTCGCCGATGGGCAGGTGGGCCCGCCGGACCGCCACCGCGTGGGCGCGCACCACCTCGGTCTCCAGGTCGCCGGCGCTGACGGAGACGGTGATGCCCAGCACCCGCCGGCCGGGCCGGGGCACGACCAGGTCGAGCGCCAGGCGCTCCAGCGGCACCGGGCGCATCAGCTCCAGCGTGAGGCGGGTCAGGCAGAACTCATCGCCCGCGGCCCGCTCGACGGCGCGGGCGCACAGGGCGGCCACCGCGCCCCCGTGCTGGTGGCGCGGGTCCCACGGCCCGCGGGTGTGCTCCGTGGGCAGGAAGTCGGCGCCGCGCGGCTCGTACAGCGGCTCGGGGGACATCCCCCGAGCCTACTGGCGGGGTTCTTTTGGACCGTATTCCCCGCACTGTGTTCCCCGCTCTTGGCGCTGAAGCGCCGGGCCGCTCGGGCCACGCCGGGCCTGAGGGCCCGTCTCAGGAACCCGGCTTCTCGTTGACGGTGACCGAGCGCATCACGTCGCCCTGGCGGATCTGCTGGGTGACGTCGAGGCCGGAGGTGACGTAGCCGAACAGGTTGTAGGCCTTGTCGAGCTTGCGGGTGCAGTCGTCGATGCAGATGAAGAACTGCGAGCCGTTGGTGTTGGGCCCGGCGTTGGCCATGGCCACCGCGCCGAGCGTGTACTCGCCCTGCACCGGCTCGTCGGCGAAGCGATAGCCGGGACCGCCCCGGCCGGAACCTTCGGGGTCGCCGCCCTGGATCACGAACTCGGGCACCACGCGGTGGAAGGTCACGTTGTCGTAGAAGCCCTGGCGGGCCAGCGCCACGAAGTTGTTGACCGTGTTCGGCGCCAGCCGCGGCTGCAGCTCCATCACGATGTCGCCCTTGTCGGTGGCGATCGTGACCTCGTACACCGCGTTGTCATCGATCTCATGGGCAGGGGGATTGGCCATGGGCGCGTACCCTACTGCCGATGCCTGACGTACCCCTGGACGCCCGGGAGCGGGCCGAGCTCTGCGATCTGTTCGTGGCCATGGGCCCCGACGCCCCCACGCTGTGCGAGGGCTGGGCCACGCTGGACCTGGCGGCCCACCTGCTGGTCCGGGAGACCGATCCCCGGTCCGGGCTGGCCATCCTCGGCGGCGGCCGCTTCGCGTCGCTGGAGACCAAGCTCATGGACGGGGCCAAGGCCCAGGGCTACGAGCGCATCGTCGAGCGGCTGCGGACCGGCCCGCCTGCGGTCCCGTGGCGCCTGCCCGGCCTGCGCCCGCTGCTCAACGAGGCCGAGTGGTTCATCCACCACGAGGACGTGCGCCGCGCCAACGGCGAGAGCCCTCGCACCGACCGGCCGGATCTCGACGAATCCCTGTGGCGCCACGTGCGCCGCACGGCCCGCTTCATGCTGCGCCGCGTCAAGGGCGCAGGCGTGGCGCTCGACGCGCCCGGGTTCGGGGAGGTGCCGGCGCGGGGAAGCGCCCCCAACGTGCGGCTGGTGGGCGGCCCCCAGGAGCTGGTGCTCTACCTCTCGGGCCGCCGCGCCGCCGCGAAGGTCGACATCACCGGCCCCGACGAGGCCCGTGCGGCACTGGAGTCCGCCTCGCTGGGGCTCTGAGCCGGCCCCACCAGGGGGAAGTGGCAGGCCACGAACTGGTCGGGCCTCATTCAACGTGTGTCACCATGACCCGACGCTCACAGTGGTCAGTCGATGAGCTCCAACAGGCGCTCCGGGGGACGGGCCACCACGGCCCGGTCGCCCCTGATCACGATGGGTCGCTCTATGAGGATGGGGTGGGCCACCATGGCGTCGAACAGCGCGTCGTGGTCGGCGTCGGCCAGGCCCAGCTCGCGGTACTCGGGCTCGCCCTTGCGCATCATCCCTCGGGGGTCGTCCAGGCCCAGCAACCCGTAGATGCGGACCAGCTCGTCACGCGAGGGAGTGTCCTCCAGGTAGTGCACCAGGTCGGCCTCGACGCCCTGCTCGTCGAGCAGGTCCCGGGCCTGGCGGCACTTGGAGCACCGCGGGTTGAACAGCACGCTGCAGGTCTCGTCGGACATCTCTCCCCCTGATCCGTGAATTGCTAGAGCTTGCGGGCGATGGTGAGCCCGTCGAAGGCGGGCAGGATGGCGACCTCGACGCGCTTGTCCCCGGCCACCCGGTCGTTGAAGGCGCGCAGGGCCACGATGTCGGGCTCGGTGTGCTCCGGGTCGGCGATCACGCCCGACCACAGCACGTTGTCGGCCAGCAGCAGGCCACCCGGGCGCACCCGGGGGACCAGCTCGTCCCAGTACGCCGGGTAGTTGCCCTTGTCGGCATCGATGAACACCAGGTCGAGCTGCTCGTCGGGGGGCAGCGCCCGCAACGTGTCGAGGGCGGGGGCGATGCGCAGCTCGATCCGGTCGGCCAGACCCGCCCGCTCCCAGGCCGGTCGGGCCAGGGCGGTCCACTCCTCGCTGATGTCGCAGCACAGCAGCGTCCCATCGGGCGCCAATCCCCGGGCGATGCAGAGCGCGGAGTAGCCCGTGAACGTCCCCAGCTCCACCGCCCGCCGGCCTTCGGTCATGCGGGTGAGCAAGGTCAGCAGCTGGCCCTGGTCCGGGCCCACCTGCATGCGGGCCACCCGGCCGAGCTTCTCGGTCTCGGCATGGAGGTCGGCCAGCACCTCGTCCACGGGCCACGTCCCGTGGTCCACCACGTAGTCGATGAGGGCAGCGTTGACGGGCAGCGTGCGCGGTTCTGACATCGCCTCGACGCTACCGGCGATCTCCAGGCAGAGTGTTCGGCATGTCCGATGCCGTGACCGTCCACATCGAGCGGGGAGTGGCCGACGTCCGGCTGAACCGCCCTGAGAAGCTCAACGCCCTGAACGGGGCCGTGATCGCCGGCCTGATCGAGGCGGGCGACCGCCTGGCGAAGGACCCGTCCGTGCGCGCCGTCGTGCTGTCGGGCGAAGGCCGGGCGTTCTGCGCCGGGCTCGACTTCTCCGGCTTCCAAGCGATGGCCGGGGCAGACCAGGGGGACGGGCAGGACGTGGGCGGCATCGGCCGGATCGAGGAAGGGCGCATCACCCACGGCGGCCAGCAGGCGGCCCATACGTGGAGCGAGGTCCCGGTCCCGGTGATCGCCGCCATCCAGGGCCCGTGCCTGGGCGGCGGCCTCCAGATCGCGCTGGGGGCCGACGTCCGCATCGTGCATCCCGAGGCGATGCTCTCGGTCCTCGAGATCCGCTGGGGCCTGTCGCCCGACATGACCGGCACGGCCACCTTGGGCCGGCTGGTCGGGCCCGACGTGGCCAAGGAGCTGGCCTGGACCGGGCGCATGGTGTCGGGTGAGGAGGCGGTGCGCCTCGGGCTGGCCACCCGCACCAGCGACACACCCCTCGACGACGCCCTGGCCCTGGCGGCCGACATCGCCGGGCGCAGCCCGCAGGCCATCCGGGGCATCAAGCACCTGGTCGACCTGTCCGGCACCGTGGACGTCGCCGAGCAGTACGCCGAGGAGCGCCGGGTCATCGGCTCGCTCATCGGCACACCCAACCAGGTCGAGGCGGTCACCGCCTTCTTCGAGAAGCGCGACCCCGCCTTCGTCGATCCCGACTGATCAGTAGCCGGCCGCGGCGCCGTCGAGGGCGCGGGGGTCGGCCACCCCGGACAGGACACCGTCGGTCGCCTCGATGACCTGGGTGTGCCCGAAGGCGTGGTCGATCGCATGCAGGCTGCGGCGCACGTCGTGGCCCCGGGCGGCCAGGCCCTCGTCCCACTCCGGCGCGGCGTGGGCCTCGATCGCCAGGAAGCCGGGGCCGCCGCCCTCCCAGGTCTGGAAGCCGCCGCTGCTGCCCAACGCCCAGCGGGCCTCGCCCACCGCCCGCCCGGGGGCCTGGCCGTGGACCAGCAGGCGGGCCAGCACCTGCAGCACGATCTGGGGCTGCGAGTCGCCGCCCATGGTGCCGACCACCGCCCGCAGCGAGCCGTCGGGACGGACGACGATGGCCGGCGCCAGCGTGTGCGGCGGCCGGCGCCCCGGGGCGAGCTCGGCCGGGTGCCCGTGCTCGAGGCGGAAGCCGATGCCCCGGTCGTGGAGGAAGATCCCCGTGGCCGGCTCGATCAGGTGCGCGCCCCAACCCGAGGCGTTCGACTGGATGAGGGTGACGCCCATGCGGGCCCGGTCCACCGCGCAGCACACCGTGGTCCCGCCCCCGGCGGCCAGCGGGGCGATGGTGGCCCGGCGCTCGGGGTCGACCGCGGCGAGTGCCACGTCCAGTCGCATGGCGTCCAGCAGCGCGGTCCCGTCGGCGCCGTCCGCCAGCACCTTGTCGCGGTCGCGACCGACGGCCCGTGCCGCCTCGGCCAGCAGGTGGGGCCAGGCGGGAGCGGCGGGATCGTCCGGCAGGTCCAGGCTCTCGGCCACGGCTGCGGCCGCCAGCGTCAGGTAGCCCTGCGACGGCGGCGGGGGCGTCAGCACGTCGTGGCCCCACACGCTGACCTTCAGCGGCTCGACCCACTCGGCCTGGCTGCGGTCCAGGTCCTCCCGGCTGAACAGCCCCGCGCCCAGGCGCAGCAGGCCCTCGCCGAACGGTCCCCGGTAGAAGCCGTTCCGCCCGTCCGCCACGATCTTCCCCAGAGCGCCGGCCACGCCGGGCCGGCGGATCAGCGTGCCGGCGGGCAGACGGCCGCCCGCGGCCATGGCCGGGTGCAGGTAGTCCTCGGCCCCGTCGAGCTCGAGGATCGCCGGCGCGGTGGCGGCCAGCAGCCGGGACACCGGGAAGCCGGTGGCCGAGTAGGTGATGGCCGCCTCCAGCACCTGGGACAGGGGCAGCCGGCCGTAGCGGCGGTGCAGCGCCAGCCAGCCGTCGACGCAGCCGGGCACGGTCACCGCCCGCACGTCGCCGTGGAACGGCAGGCGGTCCAGGCCCTCGGCCCGGGCCTGCTGGGAGTCCGAGCCGGACCCGGCGCGGCCCGCGGCGCACAGCGCGGTGACGGCCTGGCCGGGCTCGTGCACCACCGCGAACAGGTCGCCGCCCATGCCGCACTGGTGCTGGTTGGTGACGGCCAGCACCGCGCCGGCGGCCACCGCGGCGTCCGCGGCGCTGCCGCCCGCTCGCAGGGCGGCCACGCCGGCCGACGACGCCAGGTGATCGGCCGTGGCCACCATGCCGGTGGGCGCGTGGACCGTCGTCGCGCCGAGGTTTCCTGCCGCCATCGGCGGGAGGCTACCGATCCACCAGGGCCTCCGCCGCGCGCCAGGCCGCCTCCACCGCGTCGAGGCGGCGGGTGGCGCTGCGGCGCAGGCGGGCCGCGGTCCCGGTGACCAGGGCGTTGATCAGCGCCAGCATGCCCACGTGGCTGTCGAACACGCCCGCGCCCTCGGCGCTGACCACGAAGCTCACCGCGGCCGCCTCGGCCAGCGGGGACAGCGGGCTGTCGGTCACGGCCAGCGCGGTGGCGCCGGCGCCCACCGCCCGGCCCACCGCCTCCACCACCCAGCGCTCGTAGCGGCGCAGGTCGAGCGCCACCACCACGGTGTCGGGACCGCTGCCGGCCAGCTGCCGCGCCACGGCCACGTCGGACCCGCTCACCTGGCTCACGCCCTCGCGCACCAGTGCCAGAGCGGTGGCGAACATGGCGCCCACCCCGGTCTCGGCGTCGCCCGCCACCACCAACACCGTGCGGCGCCGGTCGGCCAGCAGGTCCAGCGCCCGGCCGAAGTCGTCGGGCGCCACGGCCGCCAGCGTGCGGTGCACGTTGTCGAGCTCGGCGCGCAGCGTGCGGTCCACGACGTCGGACCCGCTCTCGCCGCGGATGCGCTCGGCCGCCGGGCGCAACTGCTGGCCTATGGCCGACTGGACGGCCGCCTGCAGGCCGCTGAAGCCGGGGTAGCCCAGCCGGGTGGCGAGCCGCACGACCGAGGCCCCCGAGGTGGACGCGGCCTGGGCCACCCGGGCGACGGTGCCGAAGGCGACCGACTCGGGGTCGCGCAGCACGACCTCGGCCACCTGACGCTCGGTGGGGGACAGGAGGTCGCGGCGCGCCTCGATCCGCTCGGCCACCTCGGACATGGACGAGATGATACGGTCAACGGACCAACTGAAACGTACGTTTCACGCCCGCGTTTCAGCGACTTGTTTCATCGACTTGTTCCAGGGAGCGCCCCGTGACGACGTTCCGATCCGTCAACCCCGCCCGCCCCGACGACGTGGTCGGCGAGTTCCCGGAGCACGGGGCCGCCGACGTCGACGCGGCGGTCACCCGGGCCGCCGAGGCTCAGCGGGACTGGGCTCGCCGACCGGCGCCGGCCCGGGCCGAGGTCATCGCGGCGGCCGGCGAGGTGATCCTGCGCGACAAGCAGGCGCTGGGCACGCTGGTGGCCCGGGAGGCCGGCAAGGTGCGGGTCGAGGCCGGCGGCGACGTGCAGGAGGCCGTGGACATGGCCGGCTTCGTAGCCGGCCAGGGCCGGGCGGCGTGGGGCGACGTGGTGCCGTCCGAGCTGGGGTCGAAGCTGTGCTGGACCACCCGCCAGCCCGTGGGCGTCGTCGGGATGATCACGCCCTGGAACTTCCCGGTGGCCATCCCGTCGTGGAAGATCTTCCCCGCCCTGCTGGCGGGCAACGGCGTCGTCATCAAGCCCAGCGAGCACGCCCCCGCCTGCTGCGAGGCCTTCGTGGCGGCCTGCGTGGAGGCCGGGGTCCCCGCCGAGCTGATCCAGGTGGTCCACGGGCACGCCGAGCCCGGGGCCGCGCTGGCCGTGCACCCGGGCGTGGGGGCCCTGAGCTTCACCGGGTCGGTGCCCACCGGGCGCAAGGTGGCGGCCGCGGCCATGGAGACCGGGCCCCGGGTGGTGTCCCTCGAGCTGGGGGGCAAGAACGCCATGGTGGTGCTGCCCGACGCCGACCTCGACCTCGCGGTCGACGGCGCGGTGTTCGGGGCCTTCGGCACCTCGGGCCAGCGCTGCACGTCGACCTCGCGGCTGATCGCCCACCCGGACGTGGCCGGCGAGCTGGTGGACCGGGTGATCAAGCGGGCGGCCGAGCTGCGCCTCGGCGACCCCCTGGAGCCGGACACCGACGTGGGGCCGGTCATCACGGCCGGCTCGGTAGAGCGGATCGCCCAGATGGTGGCCACCGCCGTCGACGAGGGGGCGGCGGTGGCCACCGGCGGCCAGCCGGTGACCGTGGACGGCTGTGGGGGCGCGTTCTACGCCCCCACGGTGCTCACCGGCGTGCAGGCCCACCACCGCATCGCTCGGGAAGAGGTGTTCGGCCCGGTCCTCGCGGTGATCGAGGCGTCCGACCTGGACTCCGCCCTCGAGGTGGTCAACGGCGTGGAGTACGGCCTGTCCGCTGCGGTCTACACCCGGGACATCAACGCCGCGCTGCGGGCCGTCGACGGCATCGACACCGGCATCGTCTACGTCAACGCCCCCACCATCGGCGCCGAGATCCCGCTCCCGTTCGGCGGCACCAAGCACACGGGCAACGGCTTCCGGGAGGCGGGCACCCGGGGCATCGAGCAGTTCAGCCAGCTCAAGACCGTGTACGTCGACTACTCGGGCCGGTTGCAGAAGGCGCAGATCGACACCCACCCCCTGGAGGGCTCGTGACCACGGTGACCGCGGAGACGACGGCGGCCTGGCTGGCCCGCGACCACGAGGCGCTGGCCGGGGTGCTGCCCCGCTACTACGACGTGGTGGCGGCCCGGGGCGAGGGCTCGTGGCTGGTCGACGTCGAGGGGCGCCGCTACCTCGACCTGGGCGCCGGCATCGCCGTGAACACCACGGGCCATGCTCATCCCCGCGTGGTCGATGCCATCGCCGGGCAGGCGGCCGAGCTCATCCACACGTCCGTGGTGGTCCACCACCCGCGCAACATCGAGCTGGCCGAGCGCATCGGCGCCCTGTGCCCGTTCTTCGACGCCCCGCAGGTCTTCTTCTGCAACTCGGGCGCCGAGGCGGTGGACGGGGCCCTCAAGCTGGCCCGCAAGCTCACCGGGCGGCCCGGCGTCATCGCCTTCCGCCGCGGCTTCCACGGCCGCACGCTGGCCGCCACCTCGCTGACCACGGCCAAGGGTCGCTACCGCGAGGGCTACGAGCCGCTGCTCCCCAGCGTCTACCACGCGCCCTACTGCGTCCCCCACGAGCACGCCACCCCCGACGCTGCGGTGGAGTCGGCCCTGACCGAGCTGGACCGCCTCCTCTCGCTGCAGGCCCCGCCCGGCAACATCGGCGCGCTGGTGGTCGAGCCGGTCCTCGGCGAGGGCGGCTACGTCCCACCGCCCCGCGCCTGGCTGGCGGGCCTGCGCGCCCGCTGCGACGCGCACGGCATCCTGCTGGTGTTCGACGAGGTGCAGTGCGGCGTCGGCCGCACCGGCCGGCCCTTTGCGGCCGAGGCCTACGGCGTGACCCCGGACATCCTGCTGTTCGCCAAGGGCATCGCCTCGGGCCTGCCCCTCGGCGGCATCGTCGCCCCCCGCGCCCTCATGGAGCGCTGGCCGACCGGCACCCACGGCTCGACCTTCGGTGGCAACCCGGTGGCGTGCGCCGCCGCCCTGGCCACCCTCGACGTGCTGGAGGGCGAGGACCTGTACACCCGGGCTTCCACCCTCGGCGATCGGATCGTCGGCCACCTCCGCCGGGAGCTGGGTGGCCACTCGCAGGTCCGGGACATCCGCGGCATCGGCCTCATGGTCGGCGTAGAGCTGGCGGACAAGGCGGTGACCGACGCCGTGTGCACCGCCTGCCTGGCCGCCGGGGTCATCGTCCTGGCCTGCGGTCCCGACGAGAACGTCCTGCGCCTGGTCCCTCCGCTCACCGTGAGCGACGACGAGATCGACCAGGGCCTGGCCGTGCTCGTCGAGGCCATCCGGGGCGTCTCCGCCTAGTCGGGCAGCATCGGCACCGACAGCCCGGGGTCGCGCCCGAGGTGCACGGCCCGGGTGACCGCGCCCGCCCCGAAGCGCTCGCGCACCGCGTCCAGGGCCACGTCGAGCGCCTCGCCGCTGGCCCGGCCGAAGGGGAGGGCCAGCTGGACGGCCCAATCGTCGGCGAGGTTGCCCACCGAGACGCCCACCAGCGAGATCCCCTCGCTCCGGATGAGCGGCCCGGCGCCGGCCAGCAGGTCGCGGGCGGTGTCCAGGATGGTGGGCGTGTGGGCGGTGGCCCGGTCGAGCGTGTGCGAGCGGGTGGCCCGGGTGAAGTCGTCGAACCGCAGGCGGACCATGACCGTGCGGCCCACGCGGCCCGCGGCCCGCATGCGGCGGGTGACCCGGTCGACCAGCCCCACCAGCGCCTCGTCCACCGCCCCCGGCCGGTGCGGCGAGCGGCCCAGGGCCCGCTGCGCGCCGATCGAGCGGCGCCGGCGCCCGACGACCACGGGGCGGGGGTCGTAGTTGTGGGCGAGGGCGTGCAGGTGGTGGCCGGCGCCGGGGCCGAGCATGGCCACCAGCGCCGCCTCGGGCAGGGCGGCCACGTCGCCTACCGTCGTGATGCCGCGGGCGCCGAGCTTGCCCGCGGTGACCTTGCCCACCCCCCACAGGCGCTGCACCGGCAGCGGGTGCAGGAAGTCGAGCTCGCCTTCGGGCGGCACCACGAGCAGCCCGTCGGGCTTGGCGACGCCGCTGGCCACCTTGGCCAGGAACTTGGTGCGGGCCACGCCCACCGTGATGGGGAGGCCCACCCGGTCCGCCACCTCGCGCCGGAGCCGCCGGGCGATCTCCACCGGCGGGCCGGCGCTGCGGCGGAGCCCGCCGACGTCGAGGAAGGCCTCGTCGATGGACAGGCCCTCGACCACCGGCGTGGTGTCCTCGAACACCGTGAACACGGCCTTGCTGGCGGCGGCGTAGGCCTCCATGCGGGGCCGCACGAACACCGCCCGCGGGCAC
>JBKPRV010000150.1:0-10183 GCA_046734715.1 Actinomycetota bacterium
GGCCGAGGTGGCCTGGACGGTGCGCAACCCCCGGCGCCGGGCCTTGCGGGTCTCGCTGGCCGACGAGCTGGCGCCCTCGCTGCGGGCCGACACCCGGCGCGCGGCGGCGCGCATCCCCGCGCACGGCACGCTGCAGGCGTCGACGCCGATCCGCCCGGCCCGCCGGGGCCGGTTCGTCGTGCGGGAGCTGGTGGTGCGGGTGGAGGGGCCGCTCGGGCTGGCGGCGCGCCAGGCGGCGCTGAGCGTGCCGGGCGTGCTGCGCGTGTACCCGTCGTTCCGGTCCAAGGACGAGGCCGAGCTGCGCATCCGCAAGGCCCGCATCCTGGAGGTCGGCCTGCGCTCGGCTCAGGGCCGCGGCGGCGGCACCGAGTTCGACCAGCTGCGGGAGTACACCGTCGACGACGAGTTCCGCCGGATGGACTGGTCGGCCACCGCGCGGGCGGGGCGCCCGATCGTGCGCACCTACCGCGCCGAGCGCAACCAGACGGTCCTGGTCCTGCTGGACAACGGCCGGGTCATGGCCGGACGGGTCGACGGGGTGCCCCGCGTCGAGCACGCGGTGGACGCGGTGATGATGATGACCGCGGTCTCGACCGGCCTGGGCGACCGCTGCGGCGTGGTGGCCTTCGACCGGGAGGTGAGGGCCGCGGTGCCTCCCGGCAGCGGGCGGGCCCAGCTCGGGCGGGTGGTGGAGGCGCTCTACGACCTGGAGCCGGTGCTGGCGGAGAGCGACTACGCGGGCGCCTTCAGCGAGACCCTGGCGCGCTTCCGGCGGCGGACGATGCTGGTCGTGCTCACCGACCTCGTGGCGCAGGCGGTCGACGAGTGGCTGGTCCCGGCCCTGCCGCTGATCCTGCGGGAGCACGTCGTGGTGGTGGCCGGGGTCAGCGACCCGGACGTGGCGCGCTGGTCCGAGGCGCCGGGCGACGACCCGTCGACCGTGTACCGGCGGGCGGCGGCGCTGAGCGCGCTCGAGGCGCGGCGGCGCACGGTGATCCGGCTGCGGGGCCTCGGGGCCACGGTCATCGACGCCCGGCCCGGGCAGCTGGCACCGGCGCTGGCCGACACCTACCTGCGGGTCAAGGCCACCGGCCGGCTGTGAGTCAGCCGGCCCAGGCCCGCTCGCGGGCCGCGGCCAGCTCGGCCCAGCCCCGGTCGAGCTCGCCCAGTTCGCCCGTGACGCCCCGGGCCACGGCGGCCCGGCCCTGGACGACGATCCAGGTCACGAACACGGCCTCGGCCGCCACGCCCAGCCCGACCCGCAAGGCGGTGGGCACGCCGCGGCCGGTGACGAAGCCCTCGATGATCCCCGCGGTGGCGAAGGCCAGGACCAGCCCGAGGGCGATCACGCCCGCGCGCCGCGCCTCCTGGCCCACGGCCTGGCCCCGGGGGCGGTCGCCGGGCGCGATGACGGCCCAGCCCAACCGGAGGCCGGCGGCCCCGGCGATCACGATGGCGGTCAGCTCCAGCAGCCCGTGGGGCAGGATCAGCCCGAAGAACTTCGGCAGCTCCCCGGCGTCGGCGAACAACCCGCCCGCCAGGCCCAGCAACGCGCCGTTCGCGACCATCGCCAACACCGTGGGTATGCCCAGCAGGATCCCGCCGGCGAAGGCCATGACCGCCACGCGGATGTTGTTGACGGTGACCTCGGTGGTGAACTGCGAGGCCGGCTCGGACGAGTAGTAGTCCTCGAAGTCCTCGTTGAGGTAGGCCTCGCGCACGGCGTCGGGCGCGGTGGCCTCGAGCGCCGCGTCGCTGACGCTCATCCAGATGCCGAGGGCCAGGGCCGGGACCAGCAGCAGCGCCGCCGACACCGCCACGAACCGGCCGCTCTGCCATACCGCGGCCGGGAACCGCCAGGCGAAGAAGTCGGCTATCGCCCGGGTCGTGCGGGTGCGGCTGGCATAGATGACCCCGTTGGCCTGGCCCACCAGGCGGGTCAGCCAGCGCACGAGGCCAGGGTCGTCGTAGGCCACCCGGGCATGCGAGAGGTGGGACGACACCCGCTGGTAGAGGTCGATGAGCTCGTCCACCTCGGCCGGGGTCAGTTTGCGAGCGCCCCGGCCCGCGCGCCGTGAGAGCTGGTCGAGCCGATCCCAGGCAGGCCGGTTGCGGGCGATGAAGCGGTCGATGTCCACGGGGTGCCGGGGACGCTAGCGGGGGGTGCGGGGCTAACGTGCGCGCATGGAGCCGGTGGCGACGGGGGCGACCGCAGCCTCCCAGCGCATCGTCACCCCCGAGGCGGTCATCCTCGACCTCGAGCGGGCGGGCGTGGCCTCGCGCACGCTGGCGTTCACCATCGACGTCCTCGCCCTCGCGGCCGTGCTGGCGGCGCTGGCCTTCGCCGTCGTGCGGACCGTGGGCGACGTGGGGGGCGTGGGCGGGGCCGTGGCCGCCATCGTCACCAGCGCGGGCGTGGTGGTGGTGTGGTTCTGCAGCTGGGAGACGCTGTGGCGCGGGCGCACCCCGGGCAAGGCCGCGCTGGGCCTGCGGGCCGTGAGCCTGGACGGCACCACGATCCGCTTCCAGCAGGCGTTCGTCCGGGCGGCCGTAGGGCTGATCGACATCTTCGTGCCGCCCGTCGGGTTCACCGCGGTCGTGTCCGCGCTGCTGTCCCCCCGCGACCAGCGCCTGGGCGACATGGCCGCAGGGACGTTGGTGGTGCGGGAGCGGTCGGCCCAGTCCCAGGTGATGCCGGCCTGGTTCGCGCCGCCGCCCGGCTACGAGGGGTACGTGGCCTCACTCGACGTCAGCGCCCTGGACGAGGACGCCTACGGCCTCGTGCGCACCTACCTGCTGCGGTACGCCCAGCTGACCCCCGGGGCCCGCGAGCATCTGGCGCTGCGCCTGGCCAACCCGCTCGCGGTGCGCATGAACCACGAGCCGCCCCGCTGGCTGCACCCGTACATGTTCCTGGTGTGCCTGGCCGCGGCCTGGCAGCGGGCCCACGGCGCGCCCGCGCCGGCGCCGCCGGCCTGGCGGTAAATGCACCCTCGGGTGCGACACTGGCAATGTGTCCGACCGGCTCACCTACCTCGATCACGCGGCCACGACCGCGCTGCGCCCGGAGGCGGCCGCGGCCATGGCGCCGTGGCTGGGTCAGCGCTTCGGGAACCCTTCCGGCGCACACCGGGTGGCGCGGGAGGCCCGGCAGGTGGTGGACGAGGCCCGCGACGCGGTGGCCGAAGCTGTGGGGTGCCGGCCGGGCGACGTGATCTTCACCGGCGGGGGCACGGAGGCCGACAACCTGGCCGTGCTCGGGGTCCACGCGGCCCGGCCCGGGCCCGTGCTGTGCAGCGCCATCGAGCACGAGGCCGTGCTGGCCGCAGTGGCGCTGGTGGGCGGTCGGACGGTGGGCGTGGACCGGCGCGGCGTGCTCGACCTCGACGCCCTGGACCGGGCGTTGACGCCGGACACGACGCTGGTCTCGGTCATGGCGGCCAACAACGAGGTGGGCACGATCCAGCCGCTGCCGGAGGTGGCCGCGCTCGTGCGCCGGCGCGTGCCGTCCGCCGCACTGCACGCCGACGCGGTGCAGGCCGCGCCCTGGCTCGACCTGCCGGACCTGGTGGCCGGCACCGACCTGGTGAGCCTCAGCTCGCACAAGCTCGGCGGCCCGCAGGGCGTGGGCGCGCTGGTGGCGCGGCCCGGTACCCCGTTGCGGGCCCGGGCCCTCGGCGGGGGCCAGGAGCGCGAGCTGCGCAGCGGCACCCACAACGTGGCCGGTATCGCCGGCTTCGCCGCCGCGTTGACCGCCACGCGGGCCCAGCGGGAGGAGACCGAGGCGCGGGTGAGCGCCCTGCGCGACCGGCTGGCCGACGGGCTCCTGGGCGCCGTCCCCGGGGCCGGCGAGACAGGGGTCGAGCGGTCGGGGCGGCTGCCGGGCCTGGTGCACCTCTGCCTGCCGGGGATCGAGAGCGAGCCCCTGCTGTTCCTGCTGGACGAGGCCGGCGTGTGCGCCTCGGCCGCCTCCGCCTGTGCCAGCGGTGCCCAGCAGCGCTCCCACGTGCTGGCGGCCATGGGCGTCACGCCGGACCGGGCCGCGGGGACGCTGCGGCTCTCGCTCGGCTGGCCCTCGACCGCGGCGGACGTCGACTACGCCCTGGCGGTCATCCCTGCGGCCGTGGCCCGCCTGCGGGAGGCGGCGGCATGAAGGTGCTGGTGGCCATGTCCGGGGGCGTGGACTCGTCGGTGGCCGCGGCCCGGCTGCTGGCGGCGGGGCACGAGGTCGTGGGCGTCACGATGAAGCTGTGGGGCGGCGAGTCGGACACCGGCTGCTGCTCGGTCAGCGACGTGGACGACGCCCGGCGCGTGGCCCAGCAGCTCGGCATCGCCCACCACACCTGGACCTTCAGCGACGACTTCGAGCGCCACGTGGTCGAGCCCTACGTCGACGCCCACCGCCTCGGCGTCACCCCCAACCCGTGCGTGGAGTGCAACCGCCACCTCAAGTTCGACCGGCTCACCCGGCGCGCCTGGGCCGTGGGCTTCGACGCCGTCGCCACCGGGCACCATGCCCGCATCGTCACCCGGCCCGACGGCACCCGGCGCCTCGCCCGGGGCGCGGACCCGGGCAAGGACCAGAGCTACGTCCTCTACGTGCTCGACCAGGCGACGCTGGCCCGCACGCTGCTGCCCGTGGGCGAGACCTCCAAGGACGCGGTGCGGGCCGAGGCCGCCGCGCTCGGCCTGCGCACCGCGGACAAGCCCGACAGCCAGGACGTCTGCTTCGTGACCGCCGCCCACGGCCGCGGGGACTTCCTCGGCCGGCGCATCCAGCTGCGCCCGGGCCGCATCGTGGACGAGACCGGCCGCGATGTGGGCGCGGTCGACGCGGTCGAGCTGGTCACGGTGGGCCAGCGCCGGGGCCTGGGCCTGCCGGGCGGCGGCGCCCCGCGCTACGTGACCGAGGTGGACGTCCCGGCGGCCACCGTGCGGGTGGGCACCGAGGCCGACCTGCTGGTGGAGGCGGTCACACTGGACACGATGGTGTGGGCCGGCGACCCGGTGGCAGGACCGGCCGCGGCCCAGTGCAGCGCCCACGGCGTCGCGCGCCCGGCCCGAGTGGAGCCGAACGGCTCCGGCGTGCGGGCCGTCGTGCGGTTCGACCAGCCACGGCGGCGGGTCGCCCCCGGCCAGTCGGTGGTGCTCTACGACGGCGACGAAGTGGTGGGGGGCGGGGTGGTCACCCCCTTCGTGCCCGCCCAGGTCACGGACTGATTCGTTCCGAAACTATTGCGTTTCGGAACTGAAAGGCGCATCCTGGGCCCTATGCCCGCTGCATCCCCTGCCCTCGCCCCCGAGGCACGCGAGGCCGATCCCCGGCGCTGGATCGTGCTCGCGGTCATGTGCCTCAGCCTGTTGCTGATCGTGATGGACAACACGATCGTCAACGTGGCCATTCCGACCCTGCAGAAGGATCTCGGCGCCTCCACCAGCCAGCTCCAGTGGGTGGTCGACGCCTACGTGCTGGTCTTCGCCGGCCTGCTGCTCACGATGGGCAGCCTGGGCGACCGCTTCGGCCGGCGAGGAGCGCTGGCCCTCGGCCTCGCCATCATGGGCAGCGCTTCGATCCTGTCCGCGTTCGCCGGCAGCGCCAACCAGCTCATCGTCACCCGGGCGATCATGGGCATCGGCGGCGCCCTGATCATGCCGGCGACGCTCTCGATCATCACCAACGTGTTCACCGTGCGGAAGGAGCGGGCCCAGGCCATCGCCATGTGGGCCGCCACGGCCGGCGTGGCCGTGGCCATCGGCCCGGTGACCGGCGGCTTCCTGATCGAGCACTTCTGGTGGGGCTCGGTCTTCCTGGTCAACGTGCCGGTCGTGGTCCTGGCCCTGATCCTGGGCCAGATCTTCGTGCCCACCTCGCGGGACCCTGCGGCTCCGCCGGTCGACGCCCCCGGCGCGGTCCTCTCGATCACCGGGCTCGTGGCCCTGGTGTGGGCCATCATCGAGGGCCCCAACGGCTGGACCGATCCCGCCGTGCTCACCGCCTTCGCCCTGGCGGCCGTGCTGCTCGGCTCGTTCGTGGCCTGGGAGCGGCACACCCGCACGCCGATGCTCGACATCAACTTCTTCCGCAACCCGCGGTTCAGCGCGGCGAGCGTGTCCCTGATGCTCACGTTCTTCGCCATGTTCGGCTCGCTGTTCCTGCTCACCCAGTACCTGCAGTCGGTGCTCGGCTACACCGCCCTCCAGGCGGGCGTGCGGCTGATCCCCATGGCCGCCACCCAGATGGTGGTGGCCCCGCTGTCGGCCAAGATCGTCGAGCGGGTGGGCAGCAAGGTCGTGGTGGCCGCGGGCCTGCTCACCGGGGCGGTCGGGCTGGGGATCGCCAGCCAGCTGACGCCGGGCTCCACCTACCCCGAGGTCGCGGTGTCGCTGATCGTGCTGGCCATCGGTCTGGCCCTGGTCATGCCGCCGGCCACCGAGTCGATCATGGGCTCGCTGCCGCTGGCCAAGGCGGGCGTCGGCTCGGCCGTGAACGACACCACGCGCCAGGTGGGCGGGGCCCTGGGCGTGGCCGTCCTGGGCTCGGTGATGATGTCGACCTACCGGCCCCGGGTCTCCGACGCCATCGCCGGCCTGCCGCTGCCCGCCGAAGCGGCCCACGCGGTGACCGATCAGGTCGGCGCCGCCCTCCGCATCGGCGAGTCCCTGGGCCCGCAGGGTGCGGGGCTGGTGGATGCGGCCTCCAACGGCTTCACCGACGGCATGGCCGTCGCCTTCCTGATCGGCGCCGTCGCCCTATTGGTGGGCGCCGTCATCGTGGCGCTGTACCTCCCGGCCCGGGGCCGCGACCACGAGCTCGAGGCGCCGGCCGCCGGTCCCGAGCCTGCTCCGGCGCCCGCGGGCGTCCCGGGCGACGGTGACGGTTCCGAGCCGGTCGACGCCGCCGTTCCCGGGTCCGACGGCTCCGATGGGCACCGGCCCGAGCCGGTCGACGCCCCGGCGGCCGATCCCGGCGACGCTCCGGCCAAGGTGCGATGACCGCCACCGCCGCCCCCGACGACGCCCCCGAGGCCACGGTGCCCTCGATCGTCGAGCGCCGGCCCGGACGTCCCCGCGACGCCCGGGCCGACGCCGCCATCCGCCAGGCCGCCATCGAGGTCCTGGCCGACAAGGGGCCGGGCGGGTTCACCGTCGACGAGGTGGCGGCGCGGGCCGGCTGCGGCAAGGCGACGATCTACCGCCGCTGGCCGTCCCGGGCCAACCTGCTGCTCGACACCGCCCACAGCATGGGCCTGGAGCCCGAGCGGGTGGACACCGGATCGGTGCACGACGACCTGGTCCGCCTGATCAGCCAGCTGGCCGCCAAGCTGCGGGACACCCCCGCGGGACGCATCATGCCGGGCGTCATCGCCGAGGCCTCGGTCAACCCCGAGATGCGCCAGGTGCTCTCCGCCTTCATCCGCGACCGGCGCGAGCGCCCCCGCGAGGTGGTCGAGCGGGCCGTCGCCCGCGGCCAGCTGCCCCCCGACACGGACGTCGAGCTGGTCCTGGACATGATCGGCGCTGTGCCCTTCTACCGCGAGCTGGTGAGCGGCCAGCCCATGGACGAGTGCGACGTCCGGCGCGTGGTCGACGTCGTCCTCGCCGGCCTGGGCGCCGGTTAGCCGATCCGCCGGCGGCGAGCCTCGTCCAGCACGCGACCGGGGCGGCTGGGGGTGAACAGGACCGCGTCGATGGTGACGAGCTCGGCCACCCGGCCGCGGGCGGCGGCGGGGACCAGCTCGAGCGGTTCGAGCATGCGGGCCTCGAGGGCCAGGCCGGCTGCGCCCGCGGTGAGGTCGAGGGCGTCGCTCCCGGCCGGGGCGGCGGCCAGGGACCGGACCGACGTGCGGCGCAGGAGGATCGGCTCGGAGAGGGCCAGGGCGTCGTGCAGGACGAAGCCCCGGGGCACGAACACCACCCAGCGCCGGGACAGGCTGTGGAGCGACCGGGCGCCCCACACCACGAGCGGCGCCCCCAGCACCAGCACCGCCAGGCCGGGGAGCCAGCGCCCGGCGGCCACCAGCAGCACGCCCCCCGCGGGCACGGACACGACCACCAGCCACACCAGCTCGACGGGGCCCGCCAGGAGCGGCGTCGGCGTGCGTAGCGGCAGGCGGCGCTCGTCTCCGTACGACGAGCCGTCCACGAACGCCTCGGCCGTCGCCGGGGCCAGCGCCACCAGCGCCCCCACCAGGCTTGCGACCATCCCCACGGTCCCCGCCACCGCCCCGCCGCCCGCCACGATGGCGGCGGCGACGGCCAGCGGCACCGCGGGGGCGGCCACCCGCAGCACGGTGAGGCTGAGCGTCGAGGGCACGAAGGTGGCCACCAACGTCGCCACCCAGACGGCGAGGCAACCGGTCCCCACCACCCAGCGCACGGGGTCGCTCGAGTCGGCCACGGCCCGGTCGATCACCGGCGCCACCAGCAGCGGGAGCACCAGCCAGACCACACGCGCTGGCCACGCGGAGTGTGCGAGGGCCGAGGCGCGGGCGCCGATCCCGGCGTCGTCGCCGGGGCGCGTCGCGGGTGCTGAGCGGGGTTCCACCGCCCGGAGATTTGCCGATGGTGCCGCCCGGTGGCTATTTCAGAAGGTGGGAAAGGCCTTGAGTGGGGGCTGTCAGTGACCAACAGGGTGGAACCGCGGGTGGCGGAACCATGAGGGAGGTGATCCTCCCTGTCGGGCTCGCGTCCACCATCGGGAGCCTGCCGCACGAGACGGTGGGCGAGGCCGTCGCGTTCGTGCTCGACAGCCAGCCCCGGCTGCCGGCCGCACCGTCGCTGCCCCGGCGCTCCCCGGTCGAGGGGATGATCCCCCAGGCGGCGTGGGGCATCGAAGGCGTGGAGGTCCTGCCGGACGGGTCCCTGCTGGTGGACGAGGCGGCGGTCGATCCCGGCCGGCCGGCCGCCGGCGGCCTCGACGGCGAGCCGTTCGTGGGGCTGCGGGCCTTCCTGGACGCCATCGCGGGCCGGGTGGCCCCGTTCAAGGTCCAGCTCACCGGGCCGGTGACGCTGGGCCTGGCGCTGCACGCGGTGGGCGTGTCCCGTGACCGGGCCTTCGCGGTGGCCGCCGAGGCCGTGAGCGCGCGCACCCAGGCGGTCCTGCAGGCCGCCCGCCAGGTCGCCCCCGGGGCGACGCCGCTCATGTTCCTGGACGAGCCCGGCCTGACCGCGGCCCTGGAGCCCGGCTTCCCGCTCGACGTGGGCGACACCCTCGACCTGGTGTCCTCGGCCCTGGCCGCCATCGAGGAGCGGGCCATCGGCGGGTTGCACTGCTGCGGCCGGGCCGACTGGCCGGTCGTGCTGCAGGCGGGCCCCCAGATGCTGTCGCTGCCGGTCGACGCCGGGGCGGTCGACCACCCGGGGGCCTTCGCCGACTACCTGGAGCGGGGCGGCTGGCTGGCCTGGGGCGCGGTGCCCACGGACCGGCCGCTGGGCGAGGGACGGGAGATCCTGTGGCGCCGCCTGGTGGCCGAGTGGGACGCCCTGGCCGAGGGCGGCTGCGAGCCCGGGCTGCTGGTCGAGCAGGCCCTGATCACCCCGGCGTGCGGCCTGGTGGGCCTGGACGTGGCCCAGGCCGCCCACGTGGTGGGGCTGGCCACCCACCTGGCCCAGCGGGTCGAGGCCCGCGCCGTGGAGCTCGGTCTCACGCTCGGCGCTTAGCCCCGTAACCTCGGCGCATGGCCGACCGAGAGATCGAGCAGCGAGTGGAGCAGCTGCGCGCCGAGATCACCGAGCACAACCGGCGCTACCACGAGCTCGACGACCCCGTCATCAGCGACGGGGACTTCGACCAGCTGGTCCGGGAGCTGCGGGCGCTGGAGGAGGAGTTCCCCGAGCTCATCACCCCCGACTCGCCCACCAGCCGGGTGGGCGGCGCTCCGGCCGTCACGCTGTTCGCGCCGGTCACCCACACCGTGCCGATGATGAGCCTGGACAACGCCTTCGACGAGTCCGAGCTGCGGGCCTGGGTCGAGCGACTGCACCGGCGTCTGGCCGGGGCGCCCGCCGCCTCCGCTGAAGAGTCCGGCTCCGACGAGGTGGGCTACGTGTGCGAGCTCAAGATCGACGGGCTCGCCATCTCCATCCGCTACGAGGACGGGCGCTACGTGCGGGGCGCCACGCGGGGCGACGGGCGCACCGGCGAGGACGTCACCGAGAACGTCCGCACGGTCGGGCAGATCCC
>JBKPRV010000151.1:0-2296 GCA_046734715.1 Actinomycetota bacterium
CATCTGAAGACCCTGGAGGCGGGTGGGTTCGTGGCGGTGCGCGAGGACGCGCAGCGCCGGCTGTACCGCCTGAACCCCGCGCCCTTCGTCGAGATGGACGCCTGGCTTTCTCGCTACGGGCGGTTCTGGGCCGAGAAGTTCGCCACGCTCCATCACCACATGGAGGATGACCCGTGAACGCATCCGATCCCCGCGATGGGAACGCCGTGCGCGTCGAGGAGCACTTCGACCGCTCGCAGGCCGAGCTGTGGGCGGCCATCACCGACAGCGACCGGCTCTCGCGCTGGCTCGGCGGCCGGTGTTCCATCGCTTCCCGGGTCGGTGGGCAGGTTCGGTTCGACCTGCCGGACGATGGCATCACCGCCCACGGCATCGTCCGCTCCTTCGACCCGCCGACGCCGGGCTTCCATGTCGCCCTGCTGGAGCACACCTTCGTGGACGACGCGGCGCCCGCGGTCACCTCGGTGTGCCGCTGGGCCGTCATCGCGAACGTGGACGGGGGGTGCGATCTCCACTTCACCCACGACGGCTTCGGTGAGGCGGATCGGGACAAGCTCACCGCCGCGTGGCCCCGGCGCCTGGGCGCCGCGGCGAAGCCACCTGACGTCGACGGACCGGGCGTCTCGACCCCGAAGCCGGCGGAGGTGCTGGCCTCGGCGCGGCGGATCCTGCTCGTCTCCTACATCGGCCCCGAGGTGCCCGTCACGCTCGCATCCGCCGGCTTCGACGTCGTCGCCAAGACCGGACCGGGCCCGGACGACTGGGCGTCCTGCCGAGCGGTCGGCGGGGAGCTGGTCACCACGCCGCTCTCCCAGCCTCCGGACCATGTCGACCTGGTCCACCTCGACATCGCCCACGCCTTCGACGAGTACGTCGAGCTGGCGGCACGTCTGGGAGCGGCGACCGTCTGGTACCACTCCGCCCGTACCAGGCCTCCGGAGCCGGCCGACAACCGGGGAACATGGGTCCCGGCCCGGCAATCGGCTCGGCAACGGCAGATCGTCGAGGCGTCGGGGATGACCTACGTCGACGACCACTACATCGCCGACGTCACCCGCGAGCTCACCGACAGCCCTCGCTGAGGTCTCGCCGTAGCCGTCAGGGCGGGACGTAGCCGCGCGGCGAGGGCACCGGGATCTCGGTGTAGGTCACGATCCCCGGCGGCGCGGCGACCACGGCCGGGATGGCGTTGACGACAGGCACCGCGGTGAGGATGTGGCCGAGCACCATGAACTCCTCCATGGTGGTCGCCTCGAAGTAAGGCGGCGGGAGGATGTCGATCTTGGTCGTGAGGGTGGGCCGGCCCTGGATCTCGATCTCCCAGCCCATGCCGATCTCCCAGTCGGGCTCGATCGAGTCGCCCTTCCGCCAGCGGACGCGGGCCTCGACGATGCTCCGGCCCGCGATCTTGCCGTGCCAGTGGATGGTCACCCCGGCGACGGTGTCCTTGTCGATCTTCCAGGAGCCGAGGTCGAGGTCCTTGGTCGTCTTCGCGTACTCGGCCTCGCAGACGATCTCGTCGAACTCGATCCCCAGCGCGTCGCCCACCAGCGCGACCGCCTCGCTGAAGACGACCGTCGCCGCCGCGCTCATGGCGGGGAGCTCGGGGTCGTCCAACGGCCGGCCGAAGCCCACCGGGATCTCGGTGGCGGGGGAGTCGTAGGCGGTGGTGTCCGCCGACTCGGAGATCAGGATCCGATCGATGCGATCCGACGCGCCCGCCAGAGCGATGGTGACCAGCTCGATGAAGCCGGGGCTGATCCCGCTGCCGAAGAGCGAGCTGCCGCCGCGCTCACAGGCCTCGCTGAGCCGCTGACGCCCGTTGCCGGGATACGAGGTGCCGTTGATGAACGCCGCCGTCACCACCATGTTCACGCCGGCCTCGAGGATGCGCACCATCTCGTCCACGTCGAACCACATGGGGTTGTAGATCACGCAGTCGGGCTTGAGCGCGAGCAGGGCGTCGACATCGTCGGTGGCCGTGACCCCGACGGGCGCGATGCCGCACAGCTCGCCGACGTCCTTGCCCACCTTGTCGCCCGACCACGCGTAGCAGCCCACCAGCTCGAGATCCGGGCGAGCCACCACCGCTTGCACGGCCTGCCTGCCGACGTTGCCGGTCGTCCACTGCACCACCCGGATCGCCACGAGCCCTCCCCTGGGATCGAAGACCGCCGCCCGGCCGTCGCTCCCGAGCGCTCGGGCAACCTATCCGAGCCAGGGGGGCGATCCCAGGCCGGCCGCGTCAAGCGCCGGCGACGACGGTTGCGGCGAGGGCGATGCGGTGGTCGTTGGT
>JBKPRV010000152.1:0-8149 GCA_046734715.1 Actinomycetota bacterium
GGCGCCGACATCGGCGCACACCGGTGGACTACCTGATGGCCGGCGGGATCCCGCAGACAACCTCCGGTTGCGCCCCCGAGCCGGACAGGGCGTCAACCCGCGCCATCGGCCCGGCCGCGCCCAGGCGGACGGCATCACTCGTTCAGACTGAACTCGATGTTCATCCACGGCTCCCAGGTGATGCCGTCGGGGGACCGCTCCCAGACGGCGGTCATCGTTCGGCGGTCATCGGCGACCGTAAGCGTGGATCGGACACGCGAGGTCGGTACATCGGCTGGTTGGGCGTTCGACGCGACATCGCCTCCGCCTGCGAAGTGGAACACGCCGATGTCGTCGATCGTGACCTGCATCACCTCGGTGTTGCCGTCGCTGTCGAAGCTCCGTGCCAGGTAGCCGTCGGTTGCCGGATCTGGCTCGCCAATGATCTCGATCGCTCGCATGGGCTGGCCGCCGACGGTCACGTCCACGTGGTGCACGAGGAAGTAGCCGCCGGTCAGCACCTCGTAGACGTCAGTACCGAGCACCGGGATCGGTGGGTCGCCGATGACGTGCCCCGACGTCGTCCATCGTCCGGCGATGGCCGGCAGTCGAGGGTCGGCGCTGCGGGGTTCGTGGTCGGACATCTTGACCTCCTGAGTGGGGGGACGCGTATCGGCGACCTGGCGGACCACCGGACGACGTTTCGTGCCTGGCACGGGCCAACGGCACTGGAAAGCACCTGGTCAGAGGCCCGAGGCGCCACCGGCAGGTCCGGCTCGCGGCTCGCGCGACGAGCAGGTGTGGCATCCTGGACCGCCGTCGAGTCAGTGGGACATGACCATGGGATGAGCGTGGATGGGACCTCTGTTGCTCAATGCCGAGGACCTGGCGAAGGTGCGGCTGAGCACGTCCTGGGGTCAGCTCAGCGAGGCCTTGTTCAGCCTGCGCGCGCTGCGGAGCAGGCCTCCGAGTGCGCTGCTCGATGGCTGGGCCGAGTCGGTACGGGCTCGGTTGTGCCCAGAGACGGCACTGCTCTACGCCCTGTCGCCCGGATGTCCGCCGCTCGATCTGCACACCATGGTCGGCCCGGTGTCGTCCATCGACGAGGCGCTGGAAGGCTTGGAGCGCGCCCCGGTCGAGCGGCTGCGCTACGAGCTGGCCGCCATTGGACCATCGCTCGACCGTTCCGTGCCCTGGGTGAAGTCCTGGGTGCGCGATCTGTCCGATGGTGATCGTCGCGCCCGTAAGGAGCTGGTCACTCGCTTCGACCACTACTACCAGCACGCGGTTGGTCCCTATTGGGACAGCATCCGCCGCTACCTCGACGCGGAGGTGACCCAGCGGGCTCGGATCATGGCCGAGGGCGGCGTCGACCGGCTGCTCGCCACGCTGCATCCTCAGGTCCGGTGGCGCCCACCTTTGCTCGAGATCGCGCCGAGTGCCCGCAGGCCTCTGCCCGGCCGGAACAGCCACCCAGGAGTGGAGCAGCCGGCCGGCTTGTCCGGTCGATCGCTCGTCCTGGTGCCGGCCGTCTTCGACCTGGACGAGCCGTTCATCTTCTGCGACGCGGCCGACGACACCCTGCCCTTGTTGCTCATCTATCCCGCGCTGCGCGACGCCGACGACGCCCGAGCGTTGTGGTCGGAACCGGGGCCGACGTACCGGGCCCTGGAAATGCTGCTCGGACGCACCCGCGCTCGCGCCCTGGAAGCGGTCGCCGACATGTGTACGACCACCGAGCTCGCCCAGCGCATCGGCGTGTCGCTGCCCACCGCCAGCCACCACCTCAGGGTGATGCGCGACGCCGGTCTGATCGCCTCCCGCCGCACCGGGAGCAGGGTGTTGCACCACGTCACCGCCAGGGGCGCCGTCCTCCTCGAGGACTGAGGCGACCTCGCCGGCATTGCCGCCGGCACGACGGCGATGCCGGCCGTTGCCTGGTCCGTGCTCGGCAGGGTCGGCGGATCGGCGTCCAGCGAGGCGCCGAGGTCGCGATCCCCGGCCGGTGCACGACGCGGCGAGTCCTGTTCTCACTGGCGACGGCTCCTCAGTCTCACGACGTGGGCTGGCCGGCGGGCAACCTTCGCTAGTCCTCGTGCAGGTTGAGGAGGTTCCCGCAGCCGTCTTCGAAGACGGTGTCGGTCCCGCCGTAGCCCATGGCGCGCGGCTCGAACAGGAAGATGGCGCCGCGCGCCTTCAGCTCCTCGTAGTCCCGGCGGCAGTCGGTGCTCGTGAACGAGACGGCGGGTGTGCCGGCCTCGTGGCGGGCTTGCTGCAACGCGGCTCCGGGCTCGGTGAGCGGTGCCAGGAGCAGCTCGGTGCCGTCGGGGTCCTCCGGCGAGACGACGGTCAACCAGCGAGCGTTCTCGCTGTAGGGGGCATCCGTCTTCAGCTGGAACCCGAGTACCTCGGTATAGAAGCTGCGGGCCTTGTCCTGGTCGTCGACGAAGACCTCGGTGACACCGATTCTCATGGGGCCGACTCCTTGCTCGTGCTCCTCAGCCGTGGCGCGGATTGGCGGCGACGTCGTCGTCCGGGGGGGTCGGGCCGGGTCGGGGACCCGCGCGGCGCGCCATATAGCGGTCGATCTCCCGCTGCTCCCAGTCCGTGCCGAACACGCCACCCAGTCCGAGCAGCACGACGGCCGTGATGGCCACGCCGATGCCGGTCCCCAGCATCGGCCAGTAGAACCAGTAGCCGCTGGAGTCGTCCGCCAGGTCGATGAGCAGCCACATCACGCTCAGCGCGGCGTAGACGCCGAGCATCGTGAACAGGACTCGCTTTCGACGGACCCACCGCCGCGCCTCGTCGCGGGCCCGTCGCCGCTCTTCTTCGTGGTCCACTGGTGTCATGCCGCTCCTTCCGTCGCCTGGTCGTGGGCGGTCACGTCGTGGCCCTGCTGGCGAGCGTGACCCATCCGGCCGTGGCCACCACGGCCAGGCCGGCGAGCACGGCGAGGTGATCGGTGGGGCTGCCGAGGTCGAGCCACGGTTCCTGGACGGAGCGCACGACATGAGTGAGCGGTACCGCGTTCGAGATCGACTTCATCGAGTCGCCCATGGCGTCAGGTGGGGGCCCGGCGCCTCCGAGCAGGAAGAACGGGAAGAAGAGCAGCATCCCCAACCCCTGCGCGGAGCGGGCGCTCGGCAGGGCCAAGCCCAGGACGATGCCGATGCTGACGAACGTGAACGCTCCGAGCAGCGTGCCGGCTGCAACACCGAGGACGTCGTCGGGCCGGGGTAGGCCGTACACGAGCTGGCCCGTCACCAGCAGGACGGTGACGGCGACGATGGTGATCACCATGGCGACCAGGATCCAGGCCGCCGGCAGCGCCCAGCGGGGGTAGCGGCTGACGTCGAAGCGGCGTAGCACACCCCGCTCGCGGTACGAAGCCAAGTGGACGGGCAGCATGACCAGGCCGATGGCGGCGATGACGACGGCGATGTAGGCAGCGACGTAGTAGTCCGAGGGGAGGACCCCTTCGAAGTTGGGGTCGTCGTCGTCGAACACGCCGCCGAGCACCAGCACGGTGAGCACGGGGAAGGCGAACACGAACGTGAGCACGATCGGCTCGCGCAGGAACAGCTTGAGCTCCATCGTCGCCAGGCGGAGCAGGGAACGCATCACGAGACTCCTTGGAGCGTGCGGCTCGCAGCGTCGCCGGGTCGCGGCTCGGTGTCCGGCTCGCTGATCAGGGCGACCAAGGCGTCTTCGAGCGTCGGATGGTGGACGCGCAGGTCGCTCGGGCCCAGCTGGTCGTCGCCCAGCACGGCGGCGCACACCGGGGCGATCAGCTGGTTCGTGCCGATCACCCGGATCGACTCGTCGTGGCGCTCCAGACGGTCTACGCCGGGCAGGCGCCTCAGGCTGGACGGATCCAGCCATACCGGTGGCGTGAAGGTGACAGTGGTCGCCCGAGCATGGCGTGCGATGAGCTCGGCCGGGGTGCCGGAGTCGACGACACGGCCCGCTCGCATGACCGCCACGCGGTCGCACAAGGCTTCGGCCTCGTCCATGAAGTGGGTGACCAGGACGACGGTGGCGCCCTGTTCGCGGACATCGCGGATCGCGTCCCACACCCCGCTCCGGGCGAGAGGGTCAAGGCCCTGGGTGAGCTCGTCGAAGAACACCACCTGGGGCTGATTGAGCAGCGCCAGAGCGATGAAGAGCCGCTGCCGCTGGCCGCCGGACAGCGACGCGAAGCTTGATCGACGCAACCGGGCGAGATCCCAGGACTCGAGCAGCCGCTCGGCCGAGCGTCGGTCTCCGTCGCCGAAGAGCCGGACGGCTTCCTCGACCCGCAGCCGGTCAGGAAGCGCCGATGCCTGAAGCTGGCTGCCCACGCGAGCCCGCAGCTCCGCCCCCGCGGTGCGCGGATCGACGCCGAGCACCCGCATGCGGCCACTGTCGGGACGACGCAAGCCCTGGAGGCACTCCACGGTGGTGGTCTTGCCGGCCCCATTGACCCCGAGGATGCCGAAGATCTCCCCCTCGGCCACCGAGAACCCGACATTGTCGACTGCCATGTGCGCCCCGTACCGCTTCGTGAGCCCCGCCACCTCGATCACCGCGGTCATCGGTGCCCTCGCTGGGTGTGCCGGTGGGACCGCCGTGCACCCGGAGCAGGGCGGCCACATCGCCGCGCTCCTCGGGCGCGACTTCCGCCGTCGAGCGCAGACCGCATGGACGTCCCCTCCCGGTCCCCGCCCGTGACACGACGACGGGCGTGCGCAAGCTCAGGTGCAGCGGCTTGTTGTGGCATGGCGACGGGCTCCCGGCTCCGTTGACAACGTCAGGGGCCAGCCCATGGTCCAGGTGGTCCCGCCAGCCTGCAAGGCACTTCGATCACCGTCGAAGGGTGGACACCCAGGCTGCGCTCCCTGACCGCAACGCCTGGTGCCCCCACGGTGACACCGACGGTGCCCGTCCCGATCACCTAACCGCTGACCGACTGATACAAGAGCGCGCCGCGGTGCCGGCCCGTCTGTGGGCGCCTGCCACTGCGCCGTCCTCGGCCAGATCGGAACAGATTGGCGGCGCCCGACGACCTGCCGACCCGCTGCTTAGAAGTAATCCCGGCCTATGCGCTGTGCTGACCTGGGAAAACGCACGTCCCGTGGTGAGCGAAGTCGCGGGGGTGAATCGACGCTGAGCCACCTCACCCTGATGACCGCGCTCACGGTCCAGAACTTCGTGTCGGCGGCCGCGGGCATGGCCACGGTGGCCGCGCTCATCCGAGGCCTGGCGCGCCGGCAGGCGTCCACCATCGGCAACAATGGGCTTGCTCCCCGCCAGCGGCCCACGGCGCCGCAACGTGGGCGCCGCGGGTTACCTGCACCGCAAACGGACGTTGTGTCCCGACTGCGTTCGTACCCGTCCTGGTCCGGTCGCCTGCCGGGAGCGATGATGAGAGCCACCCGCGAACAGCCCCTTGGCTTCAAGTTGAGGTCAAGTCCTAGCGTTCGGCTATGGCACCCGACTCGACCGTGGTGGTCGTAGGTCGATCCCCCGAGAAGATGCGAGCGGCAACCGTAGTCCTAGAACGGCACGGCTTCGCGGTCGTTGGCGTCTTCACCGTGGCGGACGCGCTACGGGCCATTGCTGGGGGCGACGCTCTGCTGGCGGTGGTGGCGGGCGGCTCTGTCTCGGCCCCGGCTCGCGAGCGGTTACGGGCCGCGGCGGCATCCCGAGGTGCGGTCATCGTCGACGCTGCCATCGGCCACGCCGACCCCACGGCGCACTTCACATCCGAGGTTCTTCCTCACCTCATGGCCGCCCGTTCGGCTCGGGCCGCGCACTGATTGCCGGCGGCCGCAAGCCGCCGCTGGTCGGAAAGCCGAAGCCCGCCCGTCGGCGCTCCCGACCAGCGCTCCCGGCGCCGCACACCGGGGGCGGGCCTCGGCGACGCCTTCACCTACAGGAAGCCGGGATGCTGCCCGCGATCAAGTCCATCCTGCTCCGGGCGTAGACAGCCACGGTCCAACGGGCGGGATTCGGGGTCCTGCCTGCTCGGCCCATGCTCCGCGATCGGCCGCGCCGGTTGAACTATTGGACGACCGCCGGGTGGTGGAGGGTCGTGGGGTCGAGCGGGTGGACGAGTCTGGGCATGGCACATTCCTCCTCGGCCGGCGCTCTCCGACGATCCTGCGGTCTAATCGACGGGCGCCCGGGCCAGCCTGCGGCGCGCGGCGCGCTCTGTGAGGATGGGCACGAAGGCCTGGATCCGTGCGGTGGCCCGGCGCTGCACGAGTTCGTCCCGCACGACAGCCTCGACGACGACCTCTGGCGGGTGGCCGACGATCAGCGAGAGCCGGCTTGCGGTGGCGCGGACGACGACCTCGCCGCCATCGTCGGCGGGCGCGTCCTCGGGGGCCTCGATCATCGGGGCCAGGGGCCCGCGTCGTAGCGGCCGAGCTGGCGCTCCATGTCCTGCCAGGAGGGTTGGCCCTCGTGGAGGTGCAAGACCTCGTGGGCGTACCACCGCACGCTGTCGGTGTTGTCCGCCTCCACCGACACCACGGCGCGCTGGTAGGGCGAGCCCAGGACCTCGGGCCACGATTCCTCGCTGACGCTGATCAACCCGTGGGCCTCGGGCGCCTCTCTCCGCGTTTCGAGGTCGGCCCAGTTGACGTCGGGGCGACGGTGCGTGATCACGATCGAACACGACACGATCCCAGCCATGCCGCGCACCGTAGCAATCCCGGTCCAGGATTGCTCCAGGCGGTCAACGTGCGACGTGGCGGGTGAGTGTCAGGTCCCCATGCGTGATCCCGGCCGAGGACGGCGCCGGAGGTGCCGCCCGCAGGCCGGTGCGCCGGCGGAGCCGGCGCTATTGATCACGTAAGAGGCGTGTTCGGCAGCGCTCGACGGCCTTGCCCCGGCGCGCTGCTTGATGATGCCCGGTCGAGCACGGGGCCGGCGGACGTGCCCCGCAGGTCCGGGTCTCGATGGCATAGCCGAGGAACCGGGTCGCGAACCGGGCGCCGCGCGGCCACCACTGCGTCCGCTGATCTGGCCCCCGCACCACCGCGGCCACTGCGCACGGCCCCGCCGACGGCGCCTGCCTCCTCCAGCTCGCCGTGCAGGACGCGGTGCTCGTCCTCGGTGATGCCCTCGGGTCGTCGAGCCCGCGCCATCTGTCCTCCTCTTGGAGTCGGGTTGTGCCCAGGCCCGTCGGGGCCAGACGCGCGCTAGCCGGGTCGGGCGGAACATCGGGCGTGCTGCGCCAGGGTCGAGCAAGGCGCCTCCCGACACGGATGGTCGGGGCGCGGAGCCCGGCGGCGCGGCCGCCGCCCGGACCTTTCGAAGCGAGGGGTGTGGATGGTCGTGTAGCGGATCCCGCGAGACGACAGGGTGAACGCGAAGCCGTACGCAACCCCTCAGCGTTGCGGACCTCGCCGACCACGAGATGTTTCCGCTTGCACGGAGAGCAGGGTCTGACCGGCACGTCGTCCGGCCGAACCGCTCCTGGGCTCCGATCTCGCCCGACGACTCATTCGGTAGGCCCCTGCGGTAAACCTCCGCTGGGGAGGCGGTTCTCGAACGTCCGGTGGGTGCTGTCCAGTGCTGTGAGCTGCCAAGTAGTCCTCGCCCGTGTCCGCCGAATGCCAGACCGTCCACATGGTGACCCGGAGTCTGTCTCCTGCGTAAGCACCTGATGCCGCAATGTGGCACTGGCTACCCAGCTCTGACAAGCGGGTGGGGGCGCATCGGATGGCGCGGGCCGGCCCGTCGAACGGGGCGCGTCCCGGCCGCGCGAGCGTGCCATCGCCAGCACCGTGGATATGACCCTCGGCCGGCCGGCGCCCCAGCCCGACTGCACCTGGGGCCACACGGGCCGGTTCGGCCGCACAGGGCGAACCCGATGCCGGGCATGTCGGGGTCAGACGACGGTCAGCGCGACCTCGATGTTGCCCCGGGTGGCGTTCGAGTAGGGGCACACCTGATGGGCGTCGGACACCAACGACTCAGCGGTGGCCGGGTCGAGGGCGGGCACGTGAACGTCCAGCTCGACCGCCAGGCCGAAGCCACCGTCAGGGCGGGCGCCGATGCTGACGCTGGCCGACACCTCCGAGCCGTCGACGTCGGCCCCGCGCCGCCGCCCGACGACCTTGAGCCTGTCTCTTATACACATCTGACGCTGCCGACGACTTGTGTGTGGTGGTGGTGG
>JBKPRV010000153.1:0-4728 GCA_046734715.1 Actinomycetota bacterium
GGAGCACCTGACCGAGGCCGGCTTCGTGGACGGCGGCGACGAGCCGGCGATGGCAGCGGTGCTCTCGGACCTGGGTGACACGTCGTCGCCGGCGGACCTCGAGATCGCACGAGTCGAGACCGACGACGACCTGGAGGAGTATCGCAGCGTGCTCGCCGCTGGCTTCGGCGAGGGACCCAGGGAGGCGGACTGGGTCGCCTCGGTGTTCGCCGAAGCCGGCGTCGCCGGTGAAGGCCCATGGCGCCACATCGTCGGCAGAGTCGGCGGTGAGCCAGCGGCCACCGCATCGCTGCTGCTCACGCAAGCCACGGCAGGCATCTATTTCGTGTGCACCCGCCCGGAGTTCCGGCGACGCGGCTTCGGCACGGCCATGACCAGTGCGGCGATGGTCGAAGCGGTCCGGAGCGGAGCCGACCATGCCGTGCTTGGCTCCTCGCCTATGGGCCAACGTATCTACGAGCGCCTCGGGTTCCGGACCATCTTCTCGTACCGCCTTTTCGAGCTCGAGCCATAGCTTCAGCGCGTCCGTGGTCACCGAGCAGCAGTGGGCGGCCGCCGATGCCATGGCGGCCAGGTTCCTCGATCCGACCCCGCGGGATAAACACGGGATGAAAGCCGAGAATGAGGGTCGTCCGACCGAAGCCGAAAACGGCGACGCGGGCGGACCGAGATCTTGGTCGGCCACAGTCGCATCACCGCAGCCAAAGTCGGCGCCGACGGCCGGGCCGGTCTGCCCCGACCCGACGTCGGTGACCCCGAGCAGGTCGCAGCGGCCCTTACGTGGCTCGGAGAGCGCCTCCACTATCTGGCCGCCATCGGGCTACGGCCGTTCGATGCCAATGAGGTCCTCGTCGACACCCTCACCATGATCTGGATCACGGTCCGCGAGCACGAGCCCGGGTCAGGCGATGCAGGATGCGAGCAGGTCCTCGAGGGCTTGGTGGGCGGCGCCTTCGGCTTTGATATCGACGCGGGTCGGATCGTTGCTGTCGACCTGGATCCACGCGGTGAAGATGAAGGTGCGCTTGTACTCGGTGAGGGCGTGCGGATCGCAGCGCGACGCGGTGATGGTGATCGGCGTCGTGGCCGAGGGGTGCTCGTTCGACACCGCCAGTGCGAGCGGTGATGCGGCGTCGTCGCCGTCGATGGTGAAGATGACGTTGCCCTCCACACTCTGCACTGTGGCTACGGCGCCATGGCGCCGTTGCGAAAACTCAAGCTCCCCTTCGAGTGCGCGAGGGCCGCTGGGTCGCCACGTGTCGCCGAGGCGCAGGTTGACGTCGGCAAGGACTGCGGCTGCCGCACACTCAGTCTCGTGCAACTCGCCGAGCAGATCGCTCGGCCGTTGCTCGATCGGCACGCGGACGGCCTGACCGTCCGCGTCAGCGAGCAGGACCGCGGTGTCTTCCTGCCCCGGATCGCCGCTGCCGCCGCGGCGGTCGCAGCGCGCGGTACCGAAGGGCAGTGGCATGACGACACGACGTCCGGCCGGTGGCACGTGCGTGTCCCGGGCTCCTGGCTCTACCGACTCGAACAGCGGCGACTCGAGCTGGACGGCTCTGATCACGCGGTCCTCCTCGCGGTCGCTTCGCAACGTCAGCCGCAGCGACCGCCTGGTCTCAAACAGCGTGGACCGCTGCAGGGTCGCGGTGAGCCCTGCCGCGTTGGAGGCCGGCTCGGGTTCGACGTCGCCTGTGCGGCCGCTCTCGCTGTCGCTCGCCCCACCGCCACAGCCGGCTGCAATCACCCATACCAGCGCCAGCGCCGCACTCCGCATGCCCCTCCTCATAATGACCAGCATAGACATTATGATGGTCACGAGGTGAACCTCGAGGGGGCGGGTTGGACGAACGCGATAAGCCCAGGGTTGGCGAGCAGATCGAGCCGGCCGGGCGACAGAAGGCCCCAGGCCGCCTCGCTACGGTCCAACGCTTCGTCAACACGCGGCTGCACGATTTCGGCATTGACCGGCTGGGCACAGCCGCCAAGGCGCGGGTCTGGTTGCGCTCCACTGGTCTGCTCGCTCCCGAGGCACCGCTGGATGAGGCCGACGCGGCCCGCCTCCGCCGAGTCCGTGAGGGCCTACGAGCTCTGGCGGTGGCGAACCGCGAGGGCGACCTCGACCCCACCGCGCCGGCCGAGCTCGCTCGCGAGGGGGAGACGGCCATCGTGCGAGTTCGTCTCGGCGACGACGCGGCCACCTCCCTGGCGCCAGCGAGCAGTGGCGCTGACGCCGCCGTGGCCACGCTGCTGGTCATCGTTCACGAAGCCCAGCTCACCGGGACGTGGCCGCGGCTCAAGGCGTGCCGCCAGTGCACCTATGCGTTCTTCGATCGCTCCAAGAACCGGTCGGCGGCATGGTGCGCCATGTCGATCTGCGGCAATCGCACCAAGAACCGGGCATACCGACAACGCCGCCGCCCCGGATGACGACGACCCTCGTCCTCAGACCGTTGGTGTTGGCCCGCTTCTCGCTCGGGGTGTTGACACCAACACCGAAAACCGCCTCTGACCTGGTCGGGTGGGGGAGATTTGAACTCCCCACCTCTGCGTCCCGAAGACGGGTCCGGCGACAGTCGGCGGACGAATCCGTACGGCGATGCCTGGTCAGCGGGAGCTGCGGGCTGGCCCGAACGGCCTCGGCCGGACTCGACCGCGCGATGGACGCGCGATCGACCCCCTGCTTGCAAGGCACCCCGAGCTGTCCGTGGCCGTACCTGCCCGACAGTCGGAGTGCAGGTCGGAAGGTGTAAGGGGACCGTGGCCGTTCAGGTTGATCTGCCATCGACTCCCATAGGCTCGTGGCGTGTTTAACCGTCGTCGGAGGCCCAAGTGGGTGGACGGCTCGCTGCGGTGCTCGTTCTGCGGCAGGCGCTGCGGCCATCGGCTCGGGCGGGTCAAGAAGCTGATCGCTGGGCCCGGTGTCTACATCTGCGATCGGTGCGTCGGGCTCTGCATGGACATCATCGAGAAGGAACGGACACCAAGTCGGTAGCCGCTCGGCCACCATGCGTTCGAGCAGGGCTGTGACGCAGTCGACATCGGGGAGACCGAGCTCGCCACGCCGCCGACGCTCGTTGGCGATGCGATCGGCCAAGGCATCGCCCGCCGAATGCGGTACCCACGACCCGCCATAGAGCGTCTTGTCGACTTGCGCCTACCTCGATGCCGGTGAGCCCATCGTCCTGTTAGGCGACTCCGGCACCGACAAGAGCCACCTGCTCATCGGCTTCGGCATCGCCGCGTGCGAACAAGGCCGCCGGGTCCGCTATGCCACCGCGGCCCAGCTCGTCAGCGAACTCGCCGAATCCGCCGACGAACGCCGTCTCTCGCGCATCGTGGCCCGCTACGGACGCCTCGACCTGGCGCTGGGCGCACGTCAGGGGTCACTCGAACCAGTGATCGAGATGAACCCGCGCGCCCTCACCGAGGTTGGCCTGGAACCCGCCCGTGCCCCGAAGGTTCGCCAGTTGGCCTGTGCCTGACCCCGGTACCACGAACCACTCACCGCTCACGACGTTGCCCTCCACGGTGCCGGCATCCTGCAGCACAAACGCACCCTCTCGGCCCGCCAGCTTGCCCGCGACCCGCTCGATGCCAACAAAACTGGCTGACCCATCGGCGCGGGCGACCTGTAAGAACTCGGCCACGCCGTCGCCCTCGATGTCGCCGCTGAAGCTCTCCTCCACGTGGATCTTCACCAGGTTCGGCCCTTCGGGCGGCTCCTCGTACACCGCGGGCTCGTACTTGTGCATGGTGATGACCGCGCTTAGACGAACGGACTCACCGCCGGAGACGCTCATGCTGTCCTGCCTTTCATCGTCAACGTCGATCGTGGTCCTGCGAGGGCTGGCACCGCGCAGTCATCCTCGTCGCTCCGAATCGGTTCGTGTCTGCAGCCCATTGCCCGACCTCTGACACTGACGTCGATCGCCCGCGAAGGCAAACAACGATCGGGGTCGCCATCCACAACCCGAGCTTGTGAGCTGGCCGCGTGTCGGGCCGGGCGCGCAGGTGCCCGCCGGTGATAAGTCGTCGGGTCGTACGAGGGCGCAAGGGCTCGGTTGGCTTTGGGGAGCCGAAGTCATCTGCCGGGCGCCGGACGATGGCGGTGCCCGTCGAGTTGATGGACATGCTGGCGCAGCACATGGCGATGCGGGGCCTGGCCGCCGGGGACGCCGATGCTCTGATGTTCACGGCGTCGGATGGAGGGGTGCTCCGGTATTCCAACTGGCTGCGGCGGGCCTGGTGGCCGGCGACGATCGCGGCCGGCCTGGGCCGCATGGTCAAGGACAAGGCGACGGGCAAGAGGAAGTACGTAGGTCTCGGCTTCCACGACCTCCGGCGGGCCAACGCGACCGGTCTCGTGGCGGCCGGGGTGGACGTGAAGACGGCTCAGGGCCTGCTCGGGCACTCGGACTCGCGTTTGACACTCGACCACTACGCCCAGGTGGTCACCGAGCTCAGCGAGGCCGCCGCAGCGGCCATGGGCGCGCGGTTCCTTCAGGCGCCCGCGCGCGATGGGCGCGCGATGGAGGCCGGATCGGGCAGCGACGGCGATGGTGCCGAAACGCGCAGAGAGGGCCTGTGAGCAGGCCCTCTCCATCCTGTCGGGTGGGGGAGATTTGAACTCCCGACCTCTGCGTCCCGAACGGGACAGCGCCCGAACTAGCAGGTCAGCAGAGTGGCAACTGGCTTCACCTGACGCCTCGTTCCACGCATGTCATC
>JBKPRV010000154.1:0-4336 GCA_046734715.1 Actinomycetota bacterium
CCTCAGGGCCCGGGCGAAGGCGTCGGCCGTCGGGAAGCGCTGACCCGGGTCGCGGTGCATGGCCTGCTCGACCACGGCGGCCAGGGGCGCCGGCACCCCCGCCACCTGGGCAAGGGGCTGGTGCACGCCGTGATCGGCGGCCCGGATGACCGCCAGCGGGGCCGGGCCGGTGTACGGGGGCACGCCGGCCAGGGCCTGGTAGCAGACGATGCCGAGCGAGTAGACGTCGGCGCGCGGATCGGGCTGGGCCCCGTCGAGCAGCTCGGGGGCCACGTACTCGGCGGTACCGCTGGCCTGGTCGCTGGTCATCTGGCCCAGCGTCCGCGCCACGCCGAAGTCGGTGAGCAGCGGCTCGCCGTCCGACGTGAACATCACGTTGGCCGGCTTGACGTCGCCGTGCAGCACGCCGCGGCGATGGGCCGAGGCCAGGGCGTCGGCCACCGGCGCCGCCACCGCCACCACCTCGCCCGGCGCCAGCCGTGCCCGCTCGGCCAGCAGGTCCTCCAGCGACCCGCCGGGTGCGAACTGCATGGCCAGCGCGACCCCGTCGCCGTCGTGCACCACCTCCAGGACCCGCACGATGTGGGGGTGGTCCAGCTCGGTGAGCAGCGTGGCCTCCCGGCGGATGCGGGCCAGGTCGACTGCGCCGCTGCCCGCCCGCAGGCGCTTCAGGGCCACGACCCGGCTCACTGGGCCCGACTTGTGGGCCTTCCACACCGTCCCGGCCGCGCCTGCACCGATCTGGCGCTCGAGCTCGTACTCGCCGACGCTGACCACCCGGTGTTTCTACCGCGGATCGTGGCGCGGGCCCGACCGCGCAAACGAGCGGGCACCGCCTACGTTTCTGGCGTCGAGTCCGGGGCAACACGACAAGGGGACACGATGACCACCAGCTCCGCCGAGCCCGCCCGCCTGAAGGCCTACGCCGTGAACCTGGCGCCGGCCGACGGCGAGCTGGTCTCCCTGGCCATCGACCTGAACACGGCCATGACCGCGTTCAAGCACGGCGCGGGTGGGTACGTGCCCGCGAGCTTCGACGCCGACTGGGCCGGCCATTGGGTCCGGAACCTGTACGACGAGTCCCTCTACCTCGGCCAGTGGGTCGACAGCGTGGGCGACGGCTTCATCCTCGCCGGCGCCGATCCCGACGGCGACGGCATCTTCGCGGCCGAGGACCAGGCGCTCGGCCCCCTCATCGCCGAGCCCACGCGGGCCGAGGCCCAGCAGGAGGCCGACGGCCGCGCGGCCGCCGCGCGCGTGCGGCTGGCACTACAGGCCGCCGGCTACGACCCCGACCATTTCGACCCGGCCACCATCCGCAACCTGGCCAACAACGATCCCCAGTTCCGGGCGCTCTACAACGAGCTGGTGACCGTGGGCGACCGCATGTGGAACGAGGACTTCGCCGGCGGCTTCTACGACTCCCTCGGGGTCGAGGGCACCCACGTGCTGCTGGGCGCCATCGACCTCTACGCCGCCCGCCGCGTCGGCTCCGGCCTGTTCGATGACGTGAGCTGGATCGGCGACCCGCGCGAGGAGCTGCTCGCCCCGTTCGTGGACGGGTGGGCCCGCGCCACCGACAGCCCGGACCTGGTCGACGAGCGGGCCGGCATCCTGCGGACCGAGGACCCGGTCGACCAGCGCCACCTGGCGCTGCTGATGAGCGGCAACCCGCGGGACCACGACCCCACGTGGCTGGCCGACGGCGCCGAGCGCATCCTCGTGACGGGGGCCGACCTCAACCGGGCGCAGTGGCCGGCCGACTACTACGGCGACCCGGACGACTACCCGGGCTTCTCGCACTCCGACTGGCTCTACGGCGATCCGGGAATCGGGGTCCCGCAGGTGGTGGCCATGCGCGCGCTCGACGGCAACGTCGCCGCGGCCTGGACCTACGCCGGCCGGGGCCAAGCCAACATCGACGCCCTGGTCCATCCCGAGGGGCTCCCCATCCCCCGGGAGCCCCGGATCTACGACGAGGTCGTCGCGCTGTACGACGAGGTCGACCGCCACGCGGCGGGCGCCATCCAGAACGCCTTCCTGCGAGCGCAGTACGAGACCGTCGCCGATCCCCTGCACCCGGGCCAGCGCATCCCGCTGATCGACCCGGCACGCGACGCCGCCGCCTACAACGACCTCATCGAGTCGGTGGCCGAGGGCGACACCAGCGACCTGATGAAGCGGGCCGCGGCGAGCACCCTGCTCCCCCACCTCGACACCATCGCCGCGGCCGCCAACCAGCAGGCCGAGACGCCGGTGCAGGAGACCGACGTGCTGTTCGAGCGCAAGGACCTCGTGGGGTTCTTCAAGGAGATCGGCTACGACGAGGAGGCGGCGGGCATCGCCGGTCACGAGATCGGCCTGTGGAGCGGGGCGGAGACGACCCAGCTCTTCGCCGACCACCCGCACCCGACCCCCGGCCAGCTCAACGACACATACGACCCCATCGCCCAGGTCATCGGGGCCGCCTACCACGGCTTCAACGAGACCGAGGCGGCCGCCGCCGCGGCCAACAGCCACTTCGCCTACGGCATCTCCCACGGAGTGAGCGCCATCGCCGACCTCGCCCCGGGCGTGGTGGCCCTGCTGTCCGCCAACCCGGTGACCGCGGCCGGCACGCTGGCCATCGGCGTCGGGGTCGACATCGTGGGCCAGGCTGCGCTCTTCGGCATCGAGGACATCCGCGGCGCCGACACCAGCCTGCCCTTCGGCGGCGAAGACCTGCAGCGCCAGGTCGTCACCAGCCTGCGGGCCCAGGCCGTCCACCAGCTGGAGTCCACCGGCGCCATCCCGGCGGGCACGCCCCCGGGGCAGTACAGCGGGGCGCTGGCGGACTACTTCGGGGGCGCCGATCCGTACGACGAGCTCAACCAGTCGAGCTTCGTCAACGCCTTCAACTACAGCCCCGACGACCCCTGGTAGCGCCCATTGCCAGGGGTGGTCGGGGTCAGATGATGGCGCCGCGGGGGACGCCGGCCTGCCGCAGCTCGTACTCGTCGTTGTACTGGCGCTGCCGCTCGTTGGCGGCCGAGATCGCCTCCCAGATCGGGAAGGCGGCGTAGCCGGCCAGCTCGGCGCCGGCGGTGAAGCTCGACTGGAGCAGGCCGTGGGCCCGGTCGAACTCGGTGCGGAAGTACCCCAGCCAGTTGACGATCACCGCGTCGTACAGGGGCCGACGGCCGGCGGCCTGGTCGCCCAACTTGGTTGCCATCGTCGAGAGCGCGTCCAGCGCGGTGGAGGCCGCGTCGTAGTCGAAGGTCACACGCCGGGCGCCGGGGATCGGGCGGACAATCTCGAAATCGGCCATGGACCGCACGCTAGTAGCCCGTTAACACCCCCGTTGAGCGGGCTGGAATAGGGTGAAAACGCCACGGCGGCGCAGGCCGCTGTCGCACCTGCGCCGCCGACGTCGTCGACTGCGAACGGGTTCAGACGTTGCCGCCGGCGGCCTGGATGTCGGCGTTGATCCGCTTGAGGTCCGAGGACAGGTCGCGGAGCTGCGTCACGGCGGTGTTCAGCGTGGTCTTGTACTCCGGCCACTCGTTGTAGAAGTTGTTGGCGTGGGGCCCGTTGAAGTTGTCGGGCTGCAGGGTCTCGCCCTGGGCGACGAAGTCGCTGATCGCCTGGGCCAGCGACGTGTCGACCGTGTTCGCCATCGCGGCAGCAGTGCTGACGGAGAGATCGGTGGAACGGATTTCGGCCACTGTGTGGTGCTCCTTTTCAGGTGATGACCAGCCGGCCCCCAGGCCGACACATCCTTGACTCGCCCGCGCGGGCGACATTAGCGATGCCCTCCGACGATGTGACGTCGCCCCCGGGCCTCAGCGCGGCAGCGCCACCTGGACCAGCTCGATGTCCCCACCGGTGGCCAGATAGCCCCGGCCGACGACCATCGCCACCGGCGACCGGCGGGGCAGCCGGATGCCGAAGATGTCGCCGTCGAGGTCGACGTCGGGCCGCAGCAGGACGCCGAGCTTCGAGCGCCGCAGCGGCCGGGTCCAGTGCGAGTAGCCGGTGCGGACGCCGTCGTTGCGGCCCGCCGCCACCATCAGCAGGTCGGCCCGGTCCGAGGTCGAGAGCTTGTCGAGCACGCCGCCCACGTCGTCGATGGACTCGGCGTCGTCCACCAGCACGACCACGGGGCTCTCCCCCGGCTCCACCAGCGGCATCAACCCCTCCCCGATCTGGGAGGGGTGCACCGAGCTGTCCATGAGCGGATCGGCGCCGATGGGCGAGCGCGGGCCGGCCACCGCCACCACCCGCACGCCGGGCCGCGCGGCCTTGACCGCGGCGGTCACCGTGAGCAGGGCCGTGCTCTTCCCCGACCGGGCCGGGC
>JBKPRV010000155.1:0-3362 GCA_046734715.1 Actinomycetota bacterium
GGGCCGTAGCTCTGCTGCCCGCCGTATCCCTGCTGCCCGTAGCCGCCGCCGGCGTTGCCCCCGCCGTATCCCTGCTGCCCGTAGCCGCCGCCGGCGTTGCCCTGCGGCCCTCCACTGCCGCCAGGCGAGCCGTAGGCCGAGGGGCGTTGGTCGTAGACCGGCGACGCCGGGCTCTCCTGCCCATAGGCGGACGCGCCGGGCCGGCCAGGCGGAACGGGGGCCTGCCCGTAGACGGCCGTCGGGTTGGGGCCCTGAGCGGGCGGGCCCGGGGGGCGGCCGCGGTCGAAGACGCTGGCCGATCCCTCGCCGTCCGGGTCGAACACCGACCGCCGATTGGCCTCACGGCGGCCAGGGTTCCCGTTCGATTGGCTCACCTGTCTGTCACCCCCAGCACCGCTGTCTGCGCGACTGTAACGGCCGAAATCTCACAACATGCAGCGGCGGGCAACCTGCCGGTCCCCGGCGCGCCGGTCTGCGCTAACCCCAGTGTCATACCCAGCCGGTAGCGTTGAACCGCCTATGACCCCCGCCCCTGCAAACACAGGGGCGCGTACTCGCGCGCCTCTCCACCACCTGGCCGACCTCGTGCGGGACGAGCCTGCCCTGGCTCAGGTGCTCGGGCGCACCAGCGCCACGCTGGCCGTGCCCGAGGCGGCGCGGGCGCTGGTGACCGCGGGCCTGGTGGGGCTCACGCAGCGCCGGCCGGTGGTCCTGGCCGTTCCCACCTCCACCGAGGCCGAGCGGCTCGCCCGCGACCTGGCGGTCTACCTGGGGGATGACAGGGTCGAGCTGTTCCCGGCCTGGGAGACGCTCCCGTTCGAGCGGGTCAGCCCCGGGGTCGAGACGATGGGCCGGCGGCTGCGGGTGCTCTGGCGCCTGCGGGATCCCCAGCGGGCGCCGCAGGTCGTGGTGGCGTCGGTCCGGGCGCTGGTGCAGCGGCTCGGGCCCCACGTCGAGGACATCGAGCCCATCACGGTGCGGCCCGGCCAGCAGGTCGATCGGGACGACCTGGTGGCCGACCTCGTGTTGGCCGGCTACCGCCGCGAGGACATGGTCGAGCACCGCGGCGAGGTGGCCGTGCGGGGCTCGATCGTCGACGTGTTCCCCTCCACCGGCGACCGGCCCGTGCGCATCGACCTGTGGGGCGACGAGGTCGACCGGCTCACCGAGTTCTCGGTCAGCGACCAGCGCTCGGCCGGCGACCTGGCGGGGGTCGAGGTCTTCCCCTGCCGCGAGCTGCTGCCCACGCCCGAGGTGCGGGCGCGGGCCGAGCGGCTGGTGGGGCTCGAGCCCTGGGGCCGCGAGCAGTGGGAGCGGCTGTCCCAGGGGCTCGTGTTCGACGGCATGGAGTCGTGGCTGCCGTGGCTCACCCGCGACGAGCACGTGCTGTCGGACGTGGTGGGCGACCAGGCCAAGATCCTGTTGTGCGAGCCGCGCCGCATGCGGGACCGGGCGGCCGACCTGCTGGCCGAGGAGGCCGACCTCGCCGCCACGCTGGCGGTGACCTGGGGGGCGACCGACGAGCGCAGCGCTCAGCACGGCTTCCCCCGGCTCCACCTCGACTTCGACCGGCTACTGAGCCACACCCGCGCCCCGGCGTGGCACGTGGTCAGCGTGCCCGACAGCCCCGACACCCCGCAGGTGCAAGGGTCCGGCTGGGACCCGGTGGTGGGTGACGGCAGCGGCCTGCTGTCCCGCCTCCGCCAGCTCCAGGCCGAGGGCTACACCATCGTCGTGGGCGCCGACGGGGAGGGGTCGGCGCCGCGGCTGCGCGACCTGCTGGCGTCCGAGGGCGTGTCGGCCGACGTGTCGGTGGCACCGCTGGAGCGGGGCGCGGTGCTGCGCTCGATCAAGCTCGCGGTGCTGGCCGAGTCCGACCTGACCGGCCGCCGCCGGGCGCATCGGCGGGCCCGGCCCCGGCGCCGCGACGCCGAGAGCTTCTTCGACGACCTCAAGGCGGGCGACTACGTCGTCCACCACCAGCACGGCGTGGCCCGCTATGGCGGCATGGTCAAGCGCGCCATCGGCGGTGTCGACCGCGACTACCTCCTCCTCGAGTACAAGGGCGACGACCGCCTCTACGTCCCGTCAGACCAGATCGACGCGGTGCGGCACTACACGGGCGGCGAGAGCCCGACGCTCAACCGGCTGGGCGGCGACGGCTGGCAGCGCACCAAGGCCAAGGTGCGGGCGGCGGTGGCCGAGATCGCCCAGGAGCTGGTGGTGCTCTACCAGAAGCGGCTGCAGGAGGGCGGCACCGCGTTCAGCCCCGACACTCCCTGGCAGCGTGAGTTCGAGGGCGCCTTCCCGTACCAGGAGACGCCCGACCAGGCCAAGGCCATCGCCGACGTCAAGGCGGACATGGAGGAGGCCCGCCCCATGGACCGCCTGGTGTGCGGCGACGTGGGCTTCGGCAAGACCGAGGTGGCCATCCGGGCGGCGTTCAAGGCGGTGCAGGACGGCAAGCAGGTGGCCGTGCTGGTGCCCACCACGCTGCTGGCCCAGCAGCACTTCCAGACCTTCAGCGATCGGTTCGCGGGCTACCCGGTGCGGGTCGAGGTGCTGTCCCGGTTCCTCACCCCCGCCCAGGCCCGCAAGGTGGCCCGGGACGTCGAGGCCGGCGCGGTCGACATCGTGATCGGCACCCACCGGTTGCTGTCCGGCGACGTCACGTTCAAGGATCTGGGCCTGCTGGTGGTGGACGAGGAGCAGCGCTTCGGGGTCAGCCACAAGGAGCAGATCAAGAAGTTCCGCACCGGGGTCGACGTGCTGACCCTGACGGCCACGCCCATCCCCCGCACGCTGGAGATGAGCCTGACCGGTATCCGTGACCTCACGCTGCTCAACACCCCGCCGGCCGACCGCCAGCCCATCCTCACCTACGTCGGCGAGGAGGACGAGCGGGCGGTGGCCGAAGCCGTCCGCCGCGAGCTGTTGCGCGAGGGCCAGGTCTTCTACGTGCACAACCGGGTGCAGGACATCGACTACGTGGCGGCCCAGTTGCGGGACCTGGTGCCCGAGGCCCGGGTGGCGATCGCCCACGGCCAGATGGACGAGGGCTCGCTGGAGCGCGTGGTGCTCGACTTCTGGGAGGGCGAGTACGACGTCCTGGTGTGCACCACCATCATCGAGTCGGGCATCGACATGCCCACGGTGAACACCCTCGTGGTCGACCGGGCCGACCTGCTCGGGCTGGGCCAGCTCCACCAGATCAGAGGCCGCGTGGGTCGGTCCGGCCAGCGGGCGTACGCCTACCTGTTCCACCCTCGGGACCGCTCGCTGACCGAGGAGGCCTACGAGCGCCTCAAGACCATCGGTGAGGCCACCGAGCTGGGCTCGGGCTTCAAGATCGCCATGCGCGA